>JAUWKY010000065.1 GCA_030613915.1 Syntrophobacterales bacterium | reverse complement strand
AGCTCGCCAGAATGGTTGCTGCCGCGGCAGCAGCGTTGATCTTACCGAGACCGCTGAAGGCGAGAAGTACCTGCCTGCCGGCAAGTTTCCCAGTGTGTATTTCGAAGTCACCCTTGAGAATAATCTGTTTATCCTGAAGATTAGAAAGTAGAAGCGCGCCCTCGCCCGGGAGGGCTGCCATCAAGGCAATGGGGTCGGAACGAGAGCAGGATTCGGTGCTACTCATTGGTTAATATCTCCAATTTTGAAATTTCGGATTTCGGATTTCGGATTTCGGATTTGAAATCTCGATGCTTGATACCAGATACTCGATGCTCGATAATCATTTGTCGTTTACACCTGACACCTGACACCTTTCCCTATGCCCTATACCTTGCGCCCCGTTCTTATCTCAGACCAACTTCCCCAAATAATTGAACGTGCTATGCGGCTGGGGGCAGTGCTGACGCTCTACCCCCTTCATGGTAGTGTGGATTTCTTGAGGTTGCAGTGGTTGTCCTCGTACATCCACCACAAAATCCCGCACACCCAGTTTGCGAAGCTCTGGGACATGGTTAAAAAGACAGAGAGGACGATCAGAGCGGACCGGGGTAAGTCCTGCCTTCCATCTATGCTGAAGTCGCTCTCGACCCGAGGGCCGAGTGGCGTATCCTTCACGACCTCGTATCCTCAGACGGCTGGTGAAAAGAGGTGGCCAGCCATAAACAGTTAACAGAGGGGTCAATCCCTGCACAGCCGGTACCAGTTTGCGAAGATTGTCCCGGTCGTTTTCCAGGGAAAGAATCAAAAGTTGGCAGCCCATCTCTCGCAACAGGGAGCAGGCTTGTGAGTTAAGCACATTAAAGGTGTAGTCGGCCATGAGCAATTCAGGAGGCCTGGTAAAAAGACTTAGGTGTCCCCAGTTTGCCACAACCCAGCGGCTATATCCCATTTGCTGAAATCTTCGCACCTGGTCATGATAAAAGTCCAAGTCCTTCTCATGGTTGATTGCCGGCAAGACCCAGAAAAACCGGTCTCTCTTTTTTGGTGGCAATTTTCGTTGCGACAGAGAGTGTAGATTGGCCTGAGTGGCCTGGAGCAAAATCCAGTGGGCCCCCGAGTGTAAAGAGACATTGAGAAGATTTAGTTGAGAGATCCGGAGGTAAAGAACAATTTGCTGGTCTTTCCCTTGTTTGCTTTTTGGCTTGCCCAGAAGCTCTCTCTCCAAGCTAGGGGAAGCAGCAAGCTGCGCAGGTGTTGCAGTTTGCTTTCTGAGAATGCCACGAAGCTTGGCCGCTGATAATCTCTTGCCCAGTTTAGATCTGGTTTTGAAGAGACGATCGCCACGGCGAGCACCAGCAATTCGTGCAACAGTGACAACTGCTCCGGTGTCCGCCTCGGTCAGTCGCTGACCTTTTAAGACCATATTCTTGATGGTAAAGGCTGCTTTCTTCACCTCTTCATCAGAGTCCAGTCGGACTCGGTCACCCTCTGTAAGTGGAGAGCGTAACCGCAGCGCCATGCGGTTTCCTCGCACCCAGTCGACCTTGGCCGCCAGCTTACCACTGGCACCACTACGATGGGGCGTTATGATCTCCTTGTGCTGGTCGGCCACCAAAAAGCCCCGGGTGGGTTTCCGACCGTAAGCCTCCTGGAGGATTTGTCGGGCTTCAACAATGGCCTCGGCCTCATTGCCAGGTGCAGCATCCAAAACAAGACGATAGGCGGTTACCACCGGTGCAACGTAAGATGCCGGCTTCATCCGGCCCTCAATCTTGAAGGCGGCAAGTCTGAGTTTGCGTAATCTGGGGATCAGTTCGATGGCAGAGAGGTCGTTGGCGGAGAAAAGGTATCCTTGTTGTCGGCCTGAACGATACAAACGTCTGCACGGCTGTGCACATCTACCCCGCAAGCTGCTGTGTCCACCATAAAAGGAACTGGCCAGGCACAGCCCTGAATAGGAGAAGCACAAAGCACCGTGGACAAAAATTTCTAGCTCCAGACTGGTACTGGCAGTAATGTGGTCAAGTTCATCAATGGTTAACTCTCGGGCCAAAACGACCCGTTGAAAACCCATGGTTTGCAGTTGCTCAACCCCGGCACGGTTGTGCACGGTCATCAAGGTGCTTGCATGTATGGTAAGGTTAGGGAAGTAGAGGCGGCAGAGACGGGCAACTGCTCCATCCTGGATGATAAGCCCATCCGGCTGAATCTGGGCGAGACCAGAAAGGACACCGATCAGATCTGCCAGCTCATCTTCACGTACTATGGCGTTCAGGGCCACATAGAGTTTCACCCCATGCCCATGAGCGTATTCCCTCAGTCGGGCTATCTCCTCCAGGGTGAAATTGGCTGCGAGCGCCCTAGCGCTGTGATGGCGATGACCCACATAAATGGCGTCAGCTCCATGCTCCAGGGCGGCGAAAAAGCTCTCTATATTGCCGGCAGGTGCGAGCAATTCTGGGTGATTTCGTTGTTCTGGAAGACTCTTGGTCATCGGGTCCCAAGATACGCAGAGCGCATAGCGCCTCACCGAGACGGACGAGAAAACCACTCTAGTGGTTATCCGTCTCATTTTAAAAGACATTAGTAACAGAAAAGCAACTGGACGGCTGAAAAAGCGTGCTCTCTAAACGTATAACCTATAACCTATAACGTATAACCGACAACCTTTTTCCAATTGTCTAGTGCTTAGCACCCAGTGTCCACTGCTTAGTTCAGGAGTAGTTTAAGGGCTCGGGGGGGCTCTATCCTTGATCTGGGAGTGGCTTCCAGGTTTCTCTGAAAATAGTCCAACGCCCGCGGTACCAGCGAAGACGCAAGGTTTTAAGGCCGGAGTCCTCATGAGTTTCTGAACGGTACTCTTGCTTGGAATTTACCACCGCAGCAGAGCCTTGCACCTCTGTTTCGATGTCACCGAGTTGAATGACTCGTTCGGAAGAGCGGCTAAAAAGCTGCCGTTTGTATCGGCTCCAACCCCTCAACCCCATGCCGCGCGTTCTGAATCGAGGGTGATAGTAGGCCAGATAAGAGGGAAGATCTCCTTGTTCCCAGGCACGTCGCCATTCTTCAACAAAGCGTCGCACCGACTCCTGTGCAGTTTCTCTATCCGGAGGAGGCTTGGCGGCCAGTTGCAAAAGAGGGGGAGCTGGACGCTTTGCACTGTGCCACTCCTCAGCCAAAATGCGCCAGTCCACAGAATTTTGAACCAGGTACAGATGTTTGAAGCCATGGGATGCGAACCGATCGGAGCGGTAGATTTCCTCAGCGGTAGCCAGCACCATTTCTCCTTGGCGAAACAGACGAATGTCTCGGAGTTGGACAGAAATTGCCCTGTACCGTTGGTTTAGCCAAGCTTTCCTTATCTTCCAGCCCTGAAGGTCCAAATTTTTCCAGCGAAAGCCAGAGGCATAGTAGGAGAGATAGCGATCCAAATCCTTTTGAGACCAGGCCTGGCTCCAGCCATTGATTGTTTCCAAAAGCAATTGACCCTGGTGGAGTAGAGTACTGCGGTCTTCATATTTAAGCTCTGTTTCAACGATAATGGGAGTGTTCCAGAGCTTGATGTAAGAATCAAGTTGAGCAACATCTCCATTGCCAAGAACAATGCAGCCGTTGGTGCTTCGCTCCTCGAGCTCCTCGTTGGTGCCATGTACCCAAATATTGTTGCCTCCCTTACCTCTCCGTATATCCATGAGGTTGGGATAGTTCATGGGGAAAGCCCTGACGCCGTAAGTGGAAGTAAGGTACTGTTCTCCGACTGCCTTGGTGAAGAAGTATATACCTTCGGGAGTTTTTCTGTCGCCACTAACCTTTTTGTCGCCCGGATTCTCACCGGTGGCAATGTTATAGGTGGCCACCAGCTCATAGTCTCCATCAAACTGATAGATAAAAAGTCGCTGCGAACTCTTTTCCACCAGAATCACGTGGTGCGGACTGGCGTTGGGAGAAATAAGCAGATTGGCTGGTAACTGAGAAGCAGCACCCCTGCTCGGTAGGAAAATGAGGAGCAATGCAAAAGTCAGCCAACTGAGTATTGAAGGTCTCGCTGATATTCTGTCTCGCATGGTTTTGCACATCTCATTGGTGCTAACTCAAAAAAAAACGATGTAACCATTAAGGAATTGCGGGATTACTCAAATCTTTAGCAATTGCCGTGCCCAGCCCTGGCCGAATCCCTACATTTCTTGTTCGAATACCTGGGCAAAGATGGTATCGACGTGTTTCAGAAAGTAATTAAGGTCAAAAAGCTTCTCTAGTTCACCCTTAGAAAAATACTCCATAATCTCTGGATCGGCAACGAGTCGATCTTTGAAACTGCCACCTTCATTCCACACGGCCATGGCGTTGCGTTGTATGAGGCGATACGCCTCATCACGGTCCAGACCACCCTCGGTCAGAGCCAGCAAGACAAGCTGCGAGAAGAAAAGGCCACCAGTGCTCTCCAGATTGGCTTTCCTCCTCTCCTCATAAACCACCAACCTGTCCAGCAGGTTGGTGAGACGATGAAGCATAAAATCGAGCAGGATGGTGCTGTCGGGAGCAACAACCCGCTCTACAGAGGAATGGCTGATGTCGCGCTCGTGCCAGAGAGGGATGTTCTCCATGGCCGCCATTGCATTAGAGCGGACTAACCTGGCCAGACCACTGAGGTTTTCACTGCCAATCGGGTTGCGTTTGTGTGGCATGGACGAAGAGCCCTTTTGTTCCTTGGCAAAGTACTCTTCCGCTTCAAGGACTTCTGTGCGCTGGAGATGGCGGATTTCGATGGCAATTTTCTCTATGCTACTGGCAACAATAGCCAAGGTAGAAAAATATTCGGCGTGACGATCACGTTGGATGATCTGGGTGGAAATTGACGCCGGCTTCAAGCCCAACTGCCCGCAAGCTAATTGTTCTACTTCAGGATCCACATTAGCATAGGTGCCGACTGCCCCGGAAATCTTGCCGACACTGATGGTTTCTTGGGCACGACGGAGTCGTTGTCTGTTGCGATCCATCTCCGCGTACCAGAGCGCCAATTTTAGCCCGAAGGTAATCGGTTCAGCATGTATCCCATGGGAACGACCTATCATGACCGTATCCCGATGCTCGAATGCACGTCGTTTGAGGACTTCAAGCAGGACTTGGATATCATCTAACAGAATATCTGCTGCCTCTCTGAGTAGCAGGGCGAGACTGGTGTCCAGAATATCAGAAGAGGTCAGTCCCAAGTGGATATAGCGGGCGGAATCTCCCACGTGCTCAGCCACAGAGGTAAGGAAGGCGATGACGTCGTGGCGCACCTCATGTTCAATTTCGTCGATGCGCTCTACATCGAAGTCTGCCTTATCTGCGATCTCCTGGGCTGCTTGGGCGGGTATTTGTCCTAACTGGGCCATGGATTCCACTACAGCCAATTCCACCTTCAGCCACTGGCGATAGCGGTTTTCCTGCTCCCAGATGCGGCCCATCACTGGACGGGTATATCGTGGGATCATAGTCTCATTTTCTTACTTTGAGTAATGATTAGCCCCTGGGGCTATGCCGGTAAAGGGTAGCTCGCTTATATCACAAGAATACCCATTGAATCAAGGAGTTATATAAGAATTATAAAACGAATTTAGGAATTTAGGGATTTGGTATTCAAACACGCGGGCTAGTTCCTGGGAAGCGTGACAGTGATTGACAGTATATAGCCATTGTGGCATAGTACCTTCGTCACTTGGGAGTCAGACCTGCAACTACATGTCGACGACTCCAATCATATCACCTTCTATTACTCTGAATAGCCTGGATGGATCAATACCGTTAGGGCCGGTCGGACGGACCATCCCGAGTCCACCCTCCTTCCATGACAGGCTCTGGACTGTTTCGTAATTTTTCCATCAGGCACACTCAAGGTCTTTCCTACAGCAAGGGAGAGAAATTATGGCAAAGTACGTCTACTTTTTCGGAGAGGGTAAGGCTGACGGCACCAAAGAGATGAAGGCTCTTCTTGGGGGTAAGGGTGCAAACCTGGCCGAGATGACCAACATGGAAATCCCAGTGCCGCCCGGTTTCACCATCAACACCGATGTTTGCACCTTTTACAAAGATCCCCAAAGATACCCGGCGGAGATTCAAGCAGAGGTGGATGAAGCCCTAGCCAGGGTGGAGAGTACACTGGGGTTGAAGTTCGGCGATCCTAAAAATCCACTGCTCATGAGCGTGCGTTCCGGCGCGGCCATCAGCATGCCGGGGATGATGGACACCGTCCTTAACCTGGGTATGAACGACGAGACCGTAGCCGGTCTCATTGAGCAGTCGGGGAACCCGCGATTTGTCTATGACAGCTACCGGCGCCTAATTAGCATGTACGGGGACGTGGTCATGGGCCTCAAACCGGAGTCCAGGGACGACATCGATCCCTTTGAGGAGATCCTGGAAGATCTGAAGCAAGAGGCCGGGGTGGAATTGGACCTGGAGCTGTCAGCGGACGACCTCAAAGAGCTGACCGTACGCTACAAGAAGGCCATCAAGAGCAGGCTGGGTGAGGAATTTCCCCAGGACCCCAGGGAGCAACTCTGGGGGGGTATCGGTGCTGTGTTTTACTCCTGGAACATCCCCCGAGCCGTGGCTTACCGGGAGCTGAACAACATACCCGATGACATGGGAACCGCGGTAAATGTTCCGGCCATGGTACTTGGAAACCTTGGGGATGATTCGGGGACCGGCGTGGCCTTCACCCGCAACCCGGCCACCGGTGACAATACCTTCTACGGCGAGTATTTAATGAACGCCCAGGGCGAGGACGTGGTGGCAGGTACCAGGACCCCCCAGCCCATCAACAAGTTCCAGAAGGGCGACCGCGACGTTCCGTCCCTGGAAGAGGAAATGCCTGATATATATGATGAGCTGGACTCCATAAGAAAGAAGCTGGACTCCCACTACCGAGAGATGCAGGACATCGAGTTCACCATCCAGAAGGGAAAGCTCTGGATGCTCCAGACCCGCTCCGGGAAACGTACCGGAGTCGCCTCGGTGAGAATTGCGGTGGAAATGGTGGAGGAGGGCCTCATCTCGAAAGAGGAGGCTCTCATGCGGGTGGAGCCCGATCAGCTCAACCAGCTCCTCCAGCCCACCTTCAATCCCGCGGAGAAGGACAAAATAATCGATGAAGGTAAACTCTTGGCCGTGGGCCTCAATGCGGGTCCCGGTGCTGCTTCGGGAAAGGTGGTCTTCAACGCAGAAGATGCTGTTGAGTGGGCCGAACGGGGCGAGAAGGTGATTCTGGTACGCTGGGAGACCTCACCAGACGACATCCGCGGTATGGACGCCGCCCAGGGTATACTAACGGCCAGGGGCGGAATGACGTCCCACGCCGCCCTGGTGGCTCGCCAGATGGGCAAGGTCTGCGTGGCCGGCTGCGGAGCTCTGGAGATCAGCTACAAGGACCGCCAGATGGCGGTGGAAGGTAAGCAGGTCAAGGAAGGTGATTGGATCTCTCTGGACGGCACAGAAGGCCAGGTGATAATCGGCGAAATACCCACATACCCTTCAGAAATTTACAGGGCGGTCATCGAGTGCACTCTAGATCCAATGGACTCCGTCATCTGTCAGGCCTTCGGAAAGCTTCTCACCTGGGCCGACGAGGTGCGCCGGCTGGGCATAAGAACCAACGCCGACGAACCGGAGCAGTGCGAAGTTGCCATTGCCTTTGGCGCCGAGGGCATAGGGCTGACCCGCACTGAGCACATGTTCTTCATGGATGACCGCATCACTTCCATGCGGGAGATGATTCTCGCCGACACCCTGGAGGATAGAGAAAAAGCTCTTGCCAAGCTTTTGCCTATGCAGAGAGAGGATTTTCTCGGCATATTCAGGGCGATGGACGGCAAGCCAGTCACAATCCGCACCCTGGACCCACCCCTGCACGAGTTCCTGCCCCACGATGAAGCGGGCATGGCTGACCTGGCAAAATCGCTCTCCATCCCGGTGCAAGAAGTGGAGGCTCGGGTGGAGTCTCTTGCAGAGTCCAACCCCATGCTGGGACACAGGGGCTGTCGGCTGGGTATAGTCTATCCTGAAATCACAGCAATGCAAGCCAAGGCCATCTTGGAGGCAGCCTGCGTCGCGGCCAAAGACGGGGTTCAGGTCATCCCGGAGATAATGATCCCCCTGATATGTGGGGTGGAAGAACTGAAGCACCAAAAAGAGGTGGTGCTAAAGGCGGCAGAGGAGGTCTTCGCCGAGCAGGGCATGGAAGTGGAGTTCAGTGTAGGCACCATGATCGAGATACCGCGGGCGGCGCTCACAGCCGACGCCATAGCCGAGGAGGCGGAGTTCTTCTCCTACGGCACCAACGACCTTACCCAGACCGTTTACGGCATAAGCAGAGATGACTCAGCCAAGTTCCTTTATCCATACATTGAAGGCGACATCTGGCCGGATGATCCCTTCGACAAGCTCGATCAGACCGGGGTCGGGCAGCTTGTGGAAATGGGTGTCCGGCTGGGGCGTTCCACCAGGCCCGACCTCAAAGTGGGTATATGCGGTGAGCACGGTGGTGAACCCAGTTCCATAGACTTTTGCCACCGGGTCGGCCTCGACTACGTTAGCTGCTCACCTTTCAGAGTGCCCATTGCACGGTTGGCCGCGGCCCAGGCGGCGTTGAGAAACGATTAGCGGCATACATCTCGAAAACATTTCGCCGAAACGGCCCGCATGGAAGAGAAAAGCACTCCCTGCGGGCCTTTTTTGTGGCTACTGCCAATACCGATGGATGGCTACCGCTCTAATGCAGGATTGTGGTGATCTTGAGACTGTGCAGATTATGGTTGGAAACGAGGCCGAGCAAAAATGTGGGCTTCTGAAAAAACTGGGGGCTTCGCAAACGGTTGCTCTAGGCAATGGTGCCAATGACGCACTGATGCTTCGCAAAGCCTGTCT
>JAUWKY010000278.1 GCA_030613915.1 Syntrophobacterales bacterium | reverse complement strand
CTGGAAGCCGCAACTCGTCCTCCTGGATCTGATGATGCCAGGCATGGATGGGTTCAGCGTCTGCCGCACATTGCGTAGCAACGCGGAGACGGAAGGGCTGCCGATCATCGTAGTGACGGCGCGCGGCGATGCGGCGACACGGCGAGACGGAGAAACAAATGCCAAATGATAAATGCCAGATGCGAAATGAGCAGTGACTAATGATAGATAGACGTCTTATACAGAATTTTGACTGGCTGTTGCTGCTTTTCACTTTTGCCATTATGGCAGTCGGGTTGGTGACCTTATACAGCGCGCTGTTCTCTGGCGGTGAGGTCCGTGGCTCCATTCTCACCCGCCAGATTTATTGGCTGGGGCTGGGGGCGGTAGCGATGGTTCTGGCTTTTAGCCTGGATTACCAGTGGTTGGAGCGGTTTGCATATCCAGCCTATGTGATCGGCATACTGCTACTGGTGGCGGTGCTCATCTTTGGCAAAACTGTGTCCGGTTCCAAACGCTGGCTTGACTTGGGACCGGTTGTGGCGCAGCCCTCGGAGTTAATGAAACCTCTCTTGGTAATCGCTCTGGCCTGCTTTTTTGCCAGACAGGAGAAGCGCGAAAGCTACAAACTCCGTGAATTGGCCCTGCCAGCACTGATGGTCTTATTGCCGGTGGTATTGATAGTGCTGGAACCTGATCTGGGGACTGCCGCCCTGCTGCTGGGCATCGCCGCCTCAATGATTCTCTTTGTAGGAGTAAGGCCTTCTTCTCTCCTTGTCTTGGCAGGCTTTTCTTTGAGTGCTCTTCCCCTTTTCTGGTACCTGATGAAAGGGTATCAAAGGCAGCGAATTTTAACCCTACTCGATCCCAGCAGAGATCCTCTCGGGGCCGGGTACCACATAATTCAAGCGAAGATAGCTGTTGGTTCGGGACAGTTCTGGGGAAAAGGATTTCTCCAAGGAACCCAGGGCCAGCTCCGCTTCATTCCTGAGCACCACACTGATTTCATCTTCACCGTTTTGGCTGAAGAGTGGGGTTTCGTGGGCGGTATGTTGCTATTGGCTCTTTTCCTCTGTTTTTTTCTGAGGGGACTGAATGTAGCGCGCCGCTCCCGGGATCAATTCGGTACTCTGCTGGGCTTTGGCATTACCGCCACTGTCTTCTGGCATGTGGCAGTGAACATCGCCATGGTGTTGGGCATGTTGCCAGTGGTGGGCATTCCACTTCCACTGGTTAGTTACGGCGGATCGTCAGCGGTGGTGACCATGGCGAGCGTTGGCATTTTACTCAATGTGGCCATGCGCAAGTTCGTTTTCCAGAAGTGAGTGAACAGCTATTCTGTCTCTTTTGGGATATTGTGATTTTTTTTACTTTTTCCTTGCAATGTAAAATTTTGTGTGCTAATAAGATTTTCCGAACAGACATAGAACGTTCGCCACACCACATTTCGCACCAGGATCACTCTTTACGACTAAAGTTTTCTTATAACAATTTCGGTGGTTTTGGGGAACGGGAAGGGTGCTGCGCTCTTTAAGAATTTGGCAGCGGTCGAACCCGATACGATCTTCTCAAAGCAATAAGATTGTTAATATTTTAACAAAGACAAATCCGCCCCGAGTGTGAGGTGCGCAAAGCATTTCGGAGAGCGAGACTATGATCAATCCAGACATTACTCTCGTCATTCAAATGATCAATATTTTGATCCTCCTTTTTGTCCTCAATTTTATTCTTTTTCGCCCCATCCGCAAGATCATCAAAGAGCGCAATCAAATAGTAGAAACCTTCAACTCGGACATTGCCTCGTTAACTGGCGAAGCCCAGTCATCAATGGAAGAGTTCGAAGTAAAGGTCCTGGAGGCCAGGCATGAAGGGGTGGGTAGGGTACAGAGTATGAAGGATGAGGGTGAACAGGCGGAGGTCGAGCTCATTGCAACTACCACTCAGGAGGTTCAGGCTAAGATCGAAGAGGCCCGAAAGAAAGTAGCGTCGGATATCCAGGACGCTCGGACCGAGCTGCAAAAGCAAGTTCAGACTTTTTCTGTGGCAGTAACCGAGAAAATCCTGGAGAGGAGCATTCAATGAGTTGGCCGAAGCGTAACAGGACTCGCAGACTTCTGGCCACAATTGGCTGGTGCAGTTCTGTCATACTCATGACAGCCGGAGTGGTTTGGGCCTCATCTGAGGGTGGCCATTCCATGTGGCCGGATTTCTGGCAGCGGGTTCTGAATTTTGCCATCCTGGCGGGTGTTCTCATCTTTGTTTTTAAGAAATTCAACGTAAAAGCGTTTTTTACCAAGCGCACCGAATCCATTGCCAACACTCTCAATGAACTGGAAGTCAAGAAGAAAGAGGCGGAGAAAACCTACGAGGAATACAAACAGAAGTTAAGCCAGCTGGATAAAGAGACCGATCGCATTCTGCAGGAGTATATCGAGCAGGGTGAGAGGGAAAAAACGAGAATTATCGCCAACGCCGAGAAGGCTGCGGCGGAGATTCGCCAACAGACTGATATTGCCATAGAGCAGGAGATCAAGAGCGCCAAAGAGGGGCTACAGCAGGAGATCGCGGAGCTTTCCGTGACAGCTGCTGAGGTTCTGCTCAAGGAAAAAATTGGCGAAGAGGATCAGCAAAAGCTGGTTGATGACTTCATGACAAAGGTGGCGGAGGCCAAGTGACCAATCAGATTTTAGCCAAAAGGTATGCGAAAGCGTTGCTGACTCTAGGTCGCGAAGACGGTAACCACGAGAAGTACGGAGAAGAGCTGGATCAATTCGTGACCTTTTGGGAAGAGACGCCGGAATTTGCCGATGCTGCTTCCAATCCACTTTACGCCAAAGAAAACCGCCAAGTTATCTGCGGCGCGGTGGTTGAGAAGATGGGAATGTCGCCGGTATTCAAGAACTTGATAGATTTGATGCTCGAGAAGAACCGGTTACCCATCATCCCGGAGGTTCGCAGCTTCTATCAAAAACTTCTAGACGAGATGGTCAATATCAGCAGGGCCAAGGTGACGAGCGCCACACCTCTTTCGGAGAAGGCAGTGGAATCTATCAAAGCCTCTCTGGAAAAGACGACTGGCCGAAGCATTTCTGTGGAAACAGAGGTTGATCCCGAGCTCATTGGTGGAGTAGTAGCTCGGGTTGGCGATTTGGTTTTGGATGGTAGTGTCAGGAGTCAACTGACTAACATCAAAGAAACTTTAATGAAGGGGTGAGACGAGCCGATGGAAATCAGGGCCGAAGAAATCAGTCAGATTATCAGGGAACAGATCAAGGACTATGACAAAAAGGTTGAACTGAGCGAGACTGGCACCGTTCTCACTGTTGGTGACGGTATTGCCCGCGTCTACGGGGTGGAGAAGTGCATGCTCATGGAGTTGCTGGAGTTTCCCACGGAGCATGGCACTGTCTATGGCCTCGCCCTCAACCTGGAAGAAGACAATGTGGGTTGCGCCATTATGGGCGAGGATATCCACATAAAGGAAGGTGCTACCGTAAAACGCACCGGTCGCATCGCCGAGGTACCGGTGGGAGATGCGGTTGTCGGTCGGGGGGTGGACGGAGTGGGGCAGCCCCTGGACGGCAAGGGTCCCATCGAGGCCACCGAGTCTGCCCGAATCGAGCGGATCGCCCCCGGCGTTATTGAACGCCAGCCGGTGGAAGAGCCC
>JAUWKY010000207.1 GCA_030613915.1 Syntrophobacterales bacterium | reverse complement strand
AGAGCGTTGGGAGCGGCAAAGAGTGGGTTGGGGATACCGGCAAATCCGGGGCTCAAACTTCTCTTAATGATCATCACTGTTTGGGCCTTATCAACATCGCAGATAGGCATACCGTAAATGGGGCTCGTAGTGTCCTCGCGGGCTGATGGGTTGACCACGTCATTGGCGCCAATGACCAGGGCAATATCAGCCTCGGGGAAACTATCGTTAATGTCTTCCAAAGCAAAAAGCTGATCATAGGGCACGTCAGCTTCAGCTAACAGCACGTTCATGTGTCCGGGCATGCGGCCGGCCACAGGATGGATGGCATATCTGACCTCTGCGCCACGCTCGTGCAGGAGACTAGCCAGATCGCGCACCGAATGTTGCGCTTGGGCTACAGCCATCCCATACCCCGGTACTATTATGACCAGACGTGCCGTCTCAAAGATCATGGCCGCCTCTTCAGCGCTGGCACTTTTGACTTTGCCTCCGTACACTTCATCAGCAGAGGCAGTTTCTGCAGTGGGGCCAAGGGTGCCGAATAAGACGTGAGGCAGCGACCTGTTCATAGCCTTGCACATAATGTTGGTCAGGATCAGTCCCGAGGCACCAACCAAAGAACCGGCGATGATGAGCACGTTATTGCCGAGCACAAATCCAGTGGAGCAGGCTGCCAGACCTGAGTAGGAATTGAGCAAAGCGATGACCACCGGCATGTCTGCACCACCGATTGGCACAGTAAGCATCACACCGAGAACCGAGGCCGCAGCGACGAGCAACCAATAGGCCCAGAGGCCCGTGGGGTTCATTACCACGAGTGCTCCCAAAGCCAAGGCTGCCAGGAACAAGGTTGCGTTGATTATCTTCTGCAAAACATCGCTTTTGGGCTGCCAGTGAAGCGCTCCCTGAAGCTTGGCCCAGGCTACCATGCTGCCGGTGAACGTGGCGGCACCGATGATACCACTTGCCGCAGTGGCCACATAAAGCTGGGTTGGTGGTACATTGGTAAGGTCACCCGGGGCGAGCAAAGCAGTGGCGGCCACCAGGGCAGAAGCGCCGCCGCCAAAGCCGTTGAAAGCCGCGACCATTTGGGGCATGGCGGTCATCTCTACGGTGAGGGCCAGGTAGGTGCCTATTGCTCCGCCTACCACTAATCCGATAATTATGAGTTGGAAGGTGACGATATGCTGGTCCAGCAGGGTGGCCACCACCGCAAGTAGCATGCCGAAAGCACCAATCATATTGCCGCGAGGTGCAGTACGCGGTGACGCCAGACCTTTGAGACCCAGAATGAAACAAACCGAGGCGACCAGGTAAACTATGTTGATCAGGCTAATTCCCATTATTTTTTCTTCTTGAACATCAGGAGCATCCGATTAGTAACCAGAAAGCCGCCCACCAAGTTTATGGTAGCCATGACCACCGCTATACAGCCGAGGACAGCGGCGAAGGTAGATTCTTTGGAGCCCGCTGCCACAATCGCCCCGACCACGGTGATACCACTGATGGCATTGGCTCCTGACATGAGAGGAGTATGTAAGGTGGGGGGTACCTTGGTGATAACCTCGAACCCTACAAAGATGGCCAGGACGAAGACGGTAATGTAGATAATGAAAGCTTCCATGATGTAATCTTTCTATTCTAAAGCATCCAAGACGGCTTGATGAACCAGTTCTCCCGCATGGGCGACCAGAGCCCCTTTGGTAATTTCATCCTCCAGATCCAGTTCCAGCTTTCCCTCCTTGACCATATGAAGCAAAAAAGTGGAGATGTTCTTGGAATACATCTGGCTGGCATGAACGGGAACTTCTGCCGGAATATTCAATGGACCGATTACTATCACGCCTTTATGGACAATCTTTTCTCCGGGCTTGGTCACGGCACAATTGCCGCCTTTGTCGGCAGCGATATCCACAATAACCGACCCTGGTCGCATGGCAGCCACCACGTCCTCTGAAATGAGCACAGGAGATTTTTTTCCCGGGACTGCGGCAGTGGTGATGACCACATCGGAGTTTTTGATGCGCTCGGCCATGAGTTCTTGCTGGCGCCGGTAAAAGTCCTCTGATTGGGCTGTGGCATAGCCACCTGAATCTTGGGCTTCGTCGGCATCCAGTTCCAGCTGAACAAATTTGGCTCCAAGACTTTCCACTTCTTCCTTCACCACTGGGCGGATGTCGAAAGCCTCCACCACCGCTCCCAAACGGCGAGCAGTGGCAATGGCCTGTAGTCCGGCTACGCCAGCGCCAAGTATAAAAACACGGGAGGGAGTGATAGTTCCAGCCGCTGTCATGAACATGGGAAAGAGTTTGGGGGAGGCATCTGCCGCAGCCAGCACCGCCTTGTATCCGGCTATGGTGGCCATGGAACTGAGCGCATCCATACTTTGGGCCCGGGTGGTGCGAGGCATGAGTTCCATAGAAAAAACGGTAAGCTTACGTTCAGCCAGCTTTTTCATGATTTCTGGCTGGGCCAGAGGTTCCGTGAAAGAAATGAGAGTGGTGCCTTCCTTGAGCGCATCCAGGTCGGCGGCAGGAAAATCAGGGTCAGATCCAGGCCCTCGAACCATGAGGACTATGTCGGCCTGGGAAAGAAGGCGGTGGCGATCTTGTTCCACCCGGGCGCCTTGGGCTTCGAAGTCGGCGTCTTTGCTGTTAATGCCCTCGCCGGCCCCTGCCTCAATTACCACTTCTAACCCTGCCTTAGTCAAGGCTGGAAGCGATTGGGGAATAAGCGCTATTCGTCTTTCGCCCGGATATATTTCTTTCGGGACAGCAACTAACATTGTTTTTCTGCTAGAGGTATTTTGAATCTAGTGACGATTGATGGAAGATCAAAACGAATTCTGAAAATAGTAGGATTTCTTGAATCGGTCAACCCTTAAATTGGTCCCCTGAACGTTTTTTCTTTGAAGTTACAGATAGTTAAGAGTTTCACAAGCGGTTTCACCGTGCATCCCGAAACCCACAAATTCCCTCCCCTTGTCGAAGATCCCGCTGCAGTTTAGCGGGGACGGGGGAGGGTGGGGGTGAAAAAATAATCTATATTAAACTATTTACCAATTCCCCCTCCCCTTTACACCCGCCAGGGGAGGGGAAGGGTATTTCCGGATGAAAACTAGTTAGAGTGTGGGGAAGATTGCAGGCCGTTTACCTATGACCTATAACCTATCGCCTTGAAATGACTTAGTTGCAGTTACGTTTTTTAGTGAAATCGTTGAAAGATATTTGAGTTTCGTAGCACTTTTGCTGGATGTAATCCAAAACAGTCGCGAACTGATCGGGAGGCACGAACCCGGAAAGCATCGTTATGGGCTGTCCTGCAGAATCGAGGAAGACGAGGGAGGGATAACCAGTTATGCCAAAGGAACTGGTCAGCTCTACATTTGACATTGACCTGCCATTGTACTTGATTCGATTCTTCGAATCTTCGGCATTGAAGCGCACGTAAGCGAAGTTTTCCGCAAGCATTGCGGCCACCTTCTGGTTCCGTATGGTCTCGCGTTGGAACTTTTTGCAGTAGGGGCACCAATCTGTGTAGAATTCAACGAAGATCGGTTTGTTCTCACTCTTGGCCTTGGCAAGACCGTCGTTGAAGCCAAGCCATTTGACCTGCACCTGTTCTTGCTGCTGAGATGAAGCGGGGGCGCTTTTGGCCTGCAGTCCCTCACTCTCCTCTCTTGCACAGGAGGATCCGGTCACCAGAAAAGACAACGCCAGAATAAGGGTGAGGAGCCAACGTAGTATGCTCATGGTCGCCTACCTTAGTTTAATGTTCACCGTGCAGGATCATAACCAATAAAGGAAAAGATAACTAGCAGGATTGCTGTTGACAAGGGAACAAGAGATTAATGTAAAGCTATACTGCTGGACACAGTGAGCTGGATTGTCATTCCGGAATCAGTCGCAGGCGGATGTCCGGAATCCAGAAAGAAGCAGTATTCTCCTGGATACCGGATCTCGGCTTCGCCTCGTCCGGTATGACGGTAACAGTCTTTGGCAACTTGTTTAATCAACTCCTTGATGCCTTGGGTATGCCTATCACATCCTGTGAGATCAAAACTCACCTTTACCATAAAGGGATACTATTCCTTGGGAGGCCACATCGGGGATGAGGAGCTCCAATCCTTGGTAACGGGCAATATTTTGCTGAAGCCGTAAACCAGATAAAGTGCCTTTGGTTTGGCCTCCTCAGCTATTTTGGCAGCAAAGAGATCGTGAAGTGTTATGTAGGTGTAGAAGAGGTCAATCCTCTCAAAGCGGACGCCGATGCTGCTTTCTATCAGGTCATATGTGACAGTTTCAAGAGAATTTACTTTAAAAAGAGTTATATTATCAAGTGGTTGCAGCAAATTCTCATGTTGAAGCTCGAGGATGAGTTCTTTTTTTCGTTGACCGTACTCTGCCAGGATCTCAGGGTCGATCTCAATACCCACGGAACTCTTGACAAAATAGCTCATGAGCACATTCACTCTGCCGTCGGCGCATCCCAGGTCAAGGAAAGTGGTATGCTGGGGCTCTATGTAGCCAAGGGTCACCAGTTCATCTATGCATTTGCCGAATTTGGCTAGATCTGTGGACTTCCGGTAACCTTCATGACCCACATAACCGACTTTGCAACCGTTGTAGTAGTCCGCAATGCAGGCCACCGTTTGTTTTAAGTGCACATCGTCCATGGGTGTGAATAAGTTCGAGGTTTAAAATCCGCTATCTGGCGTACACAAATTCGAAATCCGAAGCACGAAATCCGAAACAAATTCGAAATACGAATGTTCCAATGTCCCAAACAATATTGAACTTAAATGAACAAATGGTTTTGGTCATTTGAAACTGGGGACCCGCCCGC
>JAUWKY010000310.1 GCA_030613915.1 Syntrophobacterales bacterium | reverse complement strand
GGCATAAAGGCTCGGGTGGGAGTTGAGAAATGAAGGTTTCAGGTGTCGGGTGTCAGCAAGAAAGACATAGAAGCTGAAACCTGAACACTGAAACCTGAAACCTCAGTAATGATGTTAAGAAGTATTCTATGAACAGGATCACTTTGATAACCGGGGGTAGCAGAAGCGGCAAGAGTAAACACGCCCTGGAACTCGCGGCCTCTTATAATAACAAAGCCTTCATCGCCACTGCCGAAGCCACAGATGATGAGATGCGGGCCCGCCTCGCGCGCCACCGACGCGAACGGGATCCCTCCTTCCACACTTGGGAGGAACCGGTTGACCTGGCGGCTGCCTTGAGTTCTTTGCCTGACGGCACTGAAGTGCTGGTGCTGGACTGCGTAACAGTCTGGCTCGGAAACCTTGCCCATCGTGACAAGATCATCGATGGAACCTCTCCAGAAATTGAAGCCTTTTTGGATGTTCTCAATGCTCCACCCTGCCACTTGATCCTGGTGACAAACGAGGTAGGCATGGGCATTATCCCTGGCGATTCAGCCACACGACGGTTTCGCGACCTTGCGGGTAGCATCAATCAACAGCTGGCGGAAAAAGCAGACAAGGTGATTCTCACGGTCTGTGGGATTCCCCTCCGAGTAAAGTGAAGTAAAATGATCTAAAGTGTCTAAAATACCCAAGAAGGAAATTGATACATTCCGAAGGACCTTTTTGTGGAAAGACTGAAACCGATTTTAGAGGCGATTACTCCTGTTGATCGCAGTTTAGAAACCGAAATTCGCGCTCACCTGGACAACCTGACCAAACCGTTAGGCAGTCTGGGATTTTTGGAAGATCTGGCCGCTAGCTACTGTCTCATGTTTGGTACTACCAGACCGCAGCTGGGAAAGAAAAGAATCGTCACCTTTGCCGGTGACCACGGTGTTGCCGCAGAAGGAGTCTCGGCCTACCCCAGCGAAGTCACACCTCAAATGGTCTACAACATGCTTGGGGGTGGGGCCGCCATTAATGTTCTGACCCGGCACGTCGGGGCTGATCTGCAGGTGGTGGACATTGGCGTGGCTGACCCTCTGGAAGGTGCATCTGGGCTAGCGAGAAAGAAGGTAAAGGCCGGTGCCGATAATATAAGCACCGGCCCCGCCATGAGCGAGGAGGAGGCCATTCAAGCGATCCAGGTTGGAGTGGACCTCGCCAACGGTGCTGCCGACGACGGTGTGGCCCTTTTAGGCACTGGTGAGATGGGCATTGCCAACACCACGCCATCCTCTGCACTTTATGCCTCTTTGATTCCCTGCTCTGTAGTGGAGGTTACCGGGCGTGGTACTGGAATCGATGATGACAGGCTCCAGAACAAAATAAAAGTCATTGAGCGCTCCCTTGCAGTCAATGTCCAACTCTTTAGCAATCCCCTAAGCACCCTTGCCGCAGTGGGAGGTCTGGAGATCGCTGGAATATGTGGACTCATTTTAGGTGCGGCTGGTCGCCGGGTGCCCGTGGTGGTTGACGGATTTATCTCCTCTGCCGCAGCTCTTGTGGCCATGCGGCTCAGGGAATCAGTAAGCGACTATCTCTTCTTCAGCCACTGTTCGGCCGAGGCAGGTCACCGTACCTTTTTCGAGCGTCTAGGCATCCGCCCCATACTCGACCTTGACTTGAGGCTGGGCGAGGGTACTGGCGCCGCCCTGGCCATGCAGGTGATCGAAGCTGCGGTCAAGATCTACAATGAAATGGCAACTTTTGACTCAGCCGGAGTCAGTGGTAAGGAATGAGGACACGGCGATGGGGTGATACGGCGACACGGAGCAGATAGAAGCGCTGACGCGGAGAGACGGAGTTTTTCTAGCGGACAGCTAGCAGCCAGCAGCTGGCAGTTTTTCGCATTAGTTCTTTTTTTCTGCCTGCTGCCTCCTGCCTGCTGCCAGCTCAGCAATCCGCGTCTCCGTGTCCTCGCATCGGTTAGCTGACACTCCGGACTTTCTAATTACCACCGAGAGATCTGACATGTTTCGCGGATTGGTGACTGCTTTCAGGACCCTGACCATCTTTCCGGTTCCCGGCAGAGACACGTCCATCCACAGCGATTCCTTACCTTTTTTCCCTGTAGTGGGAGCTGTACTCGGACTACTCCTCTGGGCTTTGAGTCTGACCAATACTTTGATCAATGGCAATGGCGGCTGGCCCATGGGAGTAGCAGCAATCATGCTTCTCGCCAGCGTCATAAGCACCAGATCACTTCATCTGGACGGTCTGGCCGATTTTGTTGATGCTGCGGGTGGGGGCTGGGATCAGAGCAAGCGTCTCGAGATCATGAAAGACACCCGGCTGGGAGTCTTTGGCGCTGTGGCCATCATCCTCACTTTGCTGTGCAAATGGTTGGCTTTCGCCAGACTGGTTACAACCGGATCCACAATTTGGCTGATCCTTATTCACATGCTTTCCCGGACCATGCAGGTCCATCTGGCGGTGAAATTGCCCTATGCAAGAAGTGAAGGCGGGACCGCCCTTCCTTTTGTTCAGGATGCTCCAGGGTATCATCGCTGGGCTGCATTTTCTATTGTCCTGATCGCAACCCTGGCCTACGGACCTTTGGGCTTGGTTGCTCTGGCCGTCGCCCAAATCATAACCTGGGTATACGGGTCTTGGTGTAGAAAAAATATGGGTGGTATCACCGGTGATTTATTAGGGGCCGGGAACGAGATAATTGAAGTAACCCTTTTACTCCTGGCCGCCATCCTGGGCAATCAACTGCCCGCCTGTATTGGCTGGGGGTGGCTGCTCAATTAGCATTGAGCATTGCGGATTTCGGATTTCGGATTTCGAAATTTAAGAATCACAATCCAAAATTCGCAATTCGCAATTCCAAATTCGAAATTATTTCCCTATGCCCTATGCAGATTGTCCATTTGAAGAAGAATTGAATAATGACTAGTGCTGAACACATCCACGGTGGTGATCCGGAACGGGAATTGAAACGGCTGGGCCTTGCGACTCGGGACGTGCTCGATTTCAGCGTCAACGTCAGCCCTTTGGGTGTTCCCTCAGAGATCAAAGCCATCTGGAAGGAACTTCTTGAGGAGGTGGATCGCTATCCCAGTGTGGATGGACAGGGGATAGCGCGCTATTACCAGGAAAGGTTCGATTTGGATCCGGCTAGGGTGTTGGCAGGCAACGGCTCCACCGAACTCATCTACCTGACGCCCCGGGCTCTGGAATTGCGGAAAGTGGCAGTGATCACCCCTTC
>JAUWKY010000046.1 GCA_030613915.1 Syntrophobacterales bacterium | reverse complement strand
AAGGAGATCCTCAACAGGGAGTTGGCGCAGATCAAGGGAGCGATGCGCGCCGCGAAGCAAAGTAGCAGTAGGGCGCGATAATTCAAGCTGGTGATCACTCCTTACCCAGGAGCTTCAATATCCGGGCTAGATATACAGCTCTTTTTTCTCCACCAGAGTGTCGAAGTGGGAGAATTGCATGGTGAAGGTTGCTCTCCCCTGACTGGCGGAGCGCAGCGAGGTTGAATAACCAAACATCAGAGACAGGGCCACGGTAGCGTGGATGATTTTTACTGAGCGTTTAGGGTGAACCCCTTCTATCTTGCCTTTACGTATGTTGAGGTCGTTGATTACCTCGCCAGTGAATTCCTCAGGAACAATTATTTCTACCGACATAATGGGCTCGAGCAGCTGAGGTTGCGCCTTTCTGCACCCTTCCTGAAGGGCTGTTGCTGCCGCCACTTTAAAAGCCAGCTCACTTGCGGTTTGCTCCTTGAGTGTGCCCCCGATGACCGCAACCTCTACATCCACCATGGGATACCCTGCGATAACACCACTTCCCAGTGACTCCATCACACCTTCCTCCACCGCAGGAATGAAGGAGGAAGGTACGGAGCCATCCCGAACCAACTCGCGAAAAAGGTTGCCCTTGCCTCTCGGTCTTGGCTCCAGATGCAGTTCCACCTGGGCATAATGGAGAACTCCGGCGATTTCCCGGTCAAAGGTTGATTCGGCCTCAACGGCAGCAGTAATGGTCTCGCGATAGACCACCTGTGGTTTGCCAACATTTACCTGGACCGAGTATTCCCGCAACAATCGATTGACAAGAATATCCAGGTGAAGTTCACCCATTCCCGAGATTATGGTCTGCCCGGTATCCGGATCTTGATGGAAGTGGAACGTGGGGTCCTCTACCGCCAGCTTCTCAAGTGACTGAAGAGTCTTTTCCTCATCGGCCCGAGTGCGCGGCTCCATGGCGATGGAAATTACCGGTTCATAAACCTCAATATGTTCCAATACAATGGGGTGTTTTGGATCACAAATGGTATCCCCGGTGGTGGTAGATTTGAGGCCTACCATGGCCACTATTTCGCCGGCACCGACTCTTGCGCGTTTTTGGCGCTTATTTGCATGCATTTGGAATATGCGGGCAACCTTTTCTTTCTGCTTCCGGTTGACATTGTAAACTGCAGATCCCGCGGTCACTGTTCCTGAATATACCCTTACATAGGTGAGCCTGCGCCCTTGGTCCATCTGAATCTTAAAAGCAAGAGCGGCAAAAGGATCCTGGCCACTGCTTGAGCGGATCTCTTCTTCTCCACTTTTGGGGTGAAGTCCAACCACAGCCGCAACGTCCAGGGGACTAGGCAAACAATCAACAATAGCATCCAGGAGAAGCTGGATGCCCTTATTCTTCAGAGCACTACCGCACAGTACTGGAACCACTTTCAGGTTGAGAGTGGCCTGGCGGATTGCCGGAAGCAGATCTTTCTGCTCAAGTATCTCATCCGCCAGGTATTTCTCCATAATGGTATCATCAAGCTCGGCGAGAGATTCAAGGAGTTCGACCCTTTTTGCCTGGGCATCTTCAACATATTCAGGGGGAATGGGCATGTACTCATAGGTAAGTCCTAGAGTGGAGTCATCCCAGCACACTGCTTGCATCTCAAGTAAATCTATGACACCGGCGAAGTCTGCTTCAGCGCCCATGGGCATCTGCACTATCAGTGGCCGAGCCCCTAGCTTTTCCCGCATCTGATTCACAGCGCCAAGGAAATCGGCACCAAGGCGGTCCATTTTGTTAATAAAGGCGATTTTAGGGATTTGGTATTTGTCTGCCTGGTGCCATACTGTCTCGGACTGTGGTTCAACACCCCCAACAGCACAGAAGACCCCAATAGCACCATCCAGTACCCTGAGAGAACGCTCCACCTCAATGGTAAAATCCACGTGCCCAGGCGTGTCTATCAGGTTGATTTCGTTGCCTCGCCAACGACAGGTGGTAACGGCTGAGGTAATGGTGATACCTCGCTCTTGCTCCTGCTCCATCCAGTCCATGACAGCTTCGCCGTCGTGGACCTCACCCATCTTATGAGATTTGCCGGTGTAGTAGAGTATGCGCTCGGTGACCGTGGTCTTGCCAGCATCGATATGAGCTATGATGCCTATATTGCGCGTTGTTTTTAGTCTTTTGCCTTCGGACATAATAGTTCAACTTTGCGAGGACTCTATGAAATCTGGTCCAGAAAGGACTGCATGTGAGCCTTACTTACTTTCTCCGCTCTGCTGGAACGCTGGAGTGGTAGAGCATTGCAAAATATCAAATTCCAAGCACCAAATTACAAACAAATCTCAAATTCCAATACTCAATGACCAAAACAGGTTTGGAATTTGGAATTTTGGTCATTGTGATTTGTTTGATATTTGATATTTGTGATTTGGAATTTCTACTCCTGCAATATTCCAGCATTCCATTATTCCATCGGGGTCGGGCCCCGATTTGGTCCTTCGGACTCGCCACCCTTCGGGTGGGGCCCCGGTTTGTCAGCGGACGATCATGAGATTGGCCGTCCTAGCAAGGCGAATGTCTAAGTGACCAGCGAGAGTGGGCGCGGGTTTGCCCTCCAGAAGCAATTGCACCCGTTCCACAGAATCAAGATTCAACACAATCGAGTTGACGATGGCATAAATAGTGAGTCGCTCAGCGGTGACCCCACCAGGATGTAAAAGGGAGAGCTCGGGGTTGAAGTCCACATACGCAGTACCGTCATCTGTGATAAATGTATGGAGAAGCTTGGAACCGGCTGGGATGGTGGAAACAAGTTTGGCATCGTCAGGCCCCTCCAAAAGAGCACTGACAATGGCCCCAATAGCAGAACCGGTGTCTGTGGCCTGTATCTTTCTTTCTTCTGCTTGTAGAAAGCGGCCTTTACGGCCGGCGAAATAAAGATGCACCTTCCGCGTGCTGGCAGCTTGCACCGGGAGGACAGAATGACGAATTTTGGAATGAGGAGTGGTTGATTCCGGTGCGGAGAAAAAATGCTTTCCTAAAAAGAAAGCCGCGGCAAAGCCCAGCGCAACAGCAGCAACAAGCAACAGCCAGGGTCTCCGTTTCCGTTTAGTTGTCCTCCATGAGCTCATGGTCGTATCACTATCACAAATCACAATGACTTAAGGTTTCAGTGTTTCCCGCTGTCGCTGCGCTTCAGACGGGATTTCCGCTTCGCTCCAACAGGTTTCAGCTTCTATGTTTCTTTTTCCTGACACCTGACACCCGACACCTTGAGCTGTTGACAAGGCCGAATCGACAGCAGATATTACTCGCTGTCAACCCTCTCTTTGAGTTCTTTTCCCACTTTGAAAAAGGGAAGCTTCTTGTCCTGCACTCGAATGATCTCACCGGTCTTGGGATTGCGCCCCTGATAACTTCGATATGCCTTCACTTTGAAACTGCCAAAGCCGCGGAGCTCGACCCGATCTTCTTTTACAAGTGCCTGTTCGATACTACCGAACACGGTCTTGACAGCCAACTCCGCCTCTTTGATAGTGATGCCTTCGGCAGCTGCAACTGCGGCGATAAGCTCACGTCTGGTCATGCGGCATCCTCCTTGTGAATGGTCCAGAAATTTCAAGTCCGTGGAACAATAACCTCGATTCCACCCATGTAGGGTCGAAGAACGGGAGGAATCACAACGCTGCCATCCTCTTGTTGGCAGTTCTCCAGGATGGCGACCAGGGTACGGCCCACAGCGAGAGCGGAACCATTGAGTGTATGTGCAAAGGCTATTTTTTTCTTGTCGCGAGGGCGATATCTGATGTTTGCTCGCCTTGACTGGAAGTCTTCGAAATTACTGCATGAAGAAATTTCCCGAAAGGCTTCCTGGGCGGGAATCCAGACCTCGATATCATAGGTTTTTGCCGCAGAAAAGCCCAAGTCTCCAGTGCATAAGGTCACCACCTGGTAAGGAAGTCGCAACTGCTGGAGAACCTCCTCGGCATCGAGCAGCAAACTCTCCAATTCGTCATAAGATTGCTCTGGGGTAGCGAATTTAACCAGTTCGACCTTATTAAACTGATGCTGGCGGATGAGGCCTCGGGTGTCTTTGCCATAAGAGCCGGCCTCAGAACGGAAACAAGGGGTGTAGGCCGCGAAGTGCAGGGGGAGATCATCCTCTTCCAGGATCTCGTTCATGTAAATGTTTGTCACCGGAACCTCTGCCGTGGGCACCAGGTAGTAGTCCCAGTCCTCCAGCTTGAACAGGTCTTCCTTGAATTTGGGTAATTGACCTGTACCGGTCATGGCGAGGCTGTTCACCATAAAAGGCGGCAGCACTTCTTGGTAGCCGTGCTTGGTGGTGTGAAGATCGAGCATGAAGTTGATGAGGGCGCGTTCAAGCCGGGCACCCAAGCCCCAGTATAAAGTGAAACGTGCGCCCGTCATTTTGGCAGCGCGCTCAAAGTCAAGAATGCCAAGATTCTCTCCCAGTTCCCAGTGGGGCTTCGGGGCAAAAGAAAACTCGGTGATCTCTCCCCACCGCTTAACCACCGGATTATCCTGTTCATCTTTGCCAACTGGGACTGACTCATGCGGCACATTGGGAATGAACAAAAGCGATAGATGGATTTCATCCTCTATCTGGCCGAGTTTCTGGTCCAACTCTTTAATGCGCTGTGAGGACTGACGCATGCGGCTAATGGTTTCTGTAGCATCTTCACCGCCCTTTTTCATCTGGGCAATCTGGTCCGAAACTACCTTGCGCTCATGCTTGAGAGTTTCGACCTCCTGGATAACCTGCCTACGTTCTTGATCCAAAGTCAATAGTGGCTGGAGCTCGAGGTCAGAGCGGCGATTTTGCAGCATTTGTTGTACCAATTGCTGATTTTCCCTTACAAACTTAAGATCCAGCATTAGGTTCCTCTATCACCTTACTCTCAAAACGTAGTGTCAGCCCTGATGTTGCAGATCTACGCGAACAGACACCCGAAAGGTGAGCGACAAAAAGTAACGCTTGCCAAAAAACGCCGAAACTTACCATGCCAACCTGCTTTTGTCAATGATATTTATTACTTCCGCGCACATTAATTGAGGGTTTCAGTGTTCAGTGTTCAGGTTTCAGCTTCTATGTTTCTTTTTCCTGACACCTGACACCTGACACCTTGAGATAATGAAATGGTCTTTTATCAATTGTCTCGCAATGATGTATGAGAGATGCGGGACAGAGCGGCTTGTCGCGCCGAAGTTTTGACGGAGGCGGAAGCGAAGCGACGCTAAGGATGCCACAATGGAAAGCTACTAAGCGTTTACATTACCAAGGAGCCGCTCGAGTTTTATGAGGTTACTTCTCTGACCTAAGGCAATAAGGGTGTCGCCAATTTGGATACGGGTGTGGGATGCTGGATTAAAGAGCATTTCACCGGTGGCCTTGCTTATGGCCACAATAATCAGATCGAACTGCTGACGGATACCAGAGTCAACCAGGGAGATGTCAGATAATTTACTATTTGGCCTGACCGGTATCTCCTCCATGCCTAAGTTAGTGTCTAGGTCAGTAAAGGCGAAATCAATAAACTCTGTTACGTGGGGTCGAAGCAAGGCCTGGGCCATACGGAAGCCGCCGATCTGGTGGGGAGATACCACCCGGTCGGCACCGGCACGCTCGAGTTTTTTTTCTGAGCCTCTTCTCCCGGCTCGGGCCAGAATAAATAGCTCTGGGTTCAGACCTCTGGCCGTCAGGGTGATATAGACATTGTCCGCCTCGGAATCGAGGGCGGTTGCGACTCCTTTGGCGGAGAGAATGCCCGCTTTCATGAGGCATTCCTCCCTGGTGGCGTCTCCGAGAAAATACAGATAGCCATCTTCTTCTATCTTGGGGGTCAAAGTGCTGTCTTTATCGATTACCACCAGAGGAGTGGGCTTGGACTTCTTGATCTCCTCACAGATAATTCGGCCCACGCGACCATAGCCACAGATGATGTAATGATCTTTAAGTTTTTGAATCTGACGTTCCAATTTTTTCCTCCCCATAACTTCCAGCAATTGTCCCTCCACCAAGGTCCGAGTAAGGGTGCCGACTACGTAACCCAACACCCCTAAGCCGGAAATAAGAATGGTCATAGTGAGTATACGCCCTTGGTTGCTAACTGGATTGACCTCGCTGAAGCCCACGGTGGAAATGGTGATGACGGTCATGTAAAGAGAATCTAAGAAATTCCACTCCTCTAAAATCATGTATCCTGCTGTGCCCATGCTCAGTACTAGGGTTAACATGACGGCAGCAAATACTATGTTGCGAGTTTTTGTCATGGTCCCATCACTTGTAGATTGCTACGGGGATTCTCTGGTTTCAGCCAGAGACCCAGAACTCGGCTGGTCTGTTTTTTAGGCGGGCTGGGATGCAAGAATTTCCACACTGTAGTCGCTGAGCTTGGTCAACTCGGGAAGATCACCAAAAGGCACGGTGAAGGTGACCTCTTCTCGAGCCGCTATTGTTTGCACCCGATCCTGTTTGACAGGGGGGCGTTGAATCAACCCCACTAGCTCTCCGAGAGGCACGCTCTGCAGTTGCTTGTCAGAGAGCATGTTGCCAGCGTAGAAATCCAACTGCCGCGCGGTCTGGCCATCGGTTGTGTAAAGTTTGGCACGCAAATGAATCCAACGCCGAGGTGCGGGGAAGTCGTTGCGGATTCGGCCTTGGATCACGAAGAGCTGTCCTGCCTGCTTGTTATCTACGAAGAAGCCGCGGCTCTTAACCAAATGAAGCTGTTCGATACCGGTGGTCTTCGGGACGGTTTTTGTCGACACGGGCCATGGTAAGTAAAGCCACAGGGCGATACCTCCTGCAATCACGAGCAGAGGGATGAGTAAGATGAGCAGTCGCCTACTGGAGGCTGGGCGGGTGGGAGGTGGGCTTTTCACTTCAGGAGAGGCAAGCGCCTTTTCCACTACGCCAACCGGTTCTGGCCGGGAGACACTGAAGACATTTTGGCAGTTGGAACAACGAACTTTGACCGTAGGACGCTTTATGTGATCGGGGTTCAGTTTGAATTGCTTCTGACACTGTTCACACTGAACAATCATTTCCTGACCTCGTTGCCCCAGCTGCACCCAATGCAGTTTAGCCAGATTACACAATCAATTCATAAATGCCAGGTAACTGCCGGTGGGCTTCATTGCAATCTAAGCCATAGCCTATTACAAAGCCCTTGTCCAGGTGCAAGCCCACATAATCCAGTGGGATGGAGACGCTGCGCCGTTCTGTTTTGTCCAGCAGAACGCACATTTTGAGAGAGCGTGGATTCTTGGCCAATAAATGTTCGCGCAGAAATACTGTGGTTAGCCCGGAGTCGACAATATCCTCCACAATGAGAACATCACGACCTTCCAGATCCAACTCGACATCGGTGGTGATCCTAATCTTGCCGCTGGACTCGGTTGCCGTACCATAGCTTGCTAACCGGACAAAATCCAACTGCGCAGGTATGCTGAGCTGGCGTACCAGATCGGCAAGAAAGATGAAAGCACCTTTAAGAACCCCTATGAGTACGACCTCTTTGCCTTGATAGTCGGCAGAGATCTGGCTTGCCAGCCGCTGAACTTGGCGAGCAATATCTTCGGCAGCAAAAATAAGACGCTTTTCAGACTGATCCATGTTTCGCCCTAAGGCCGATCACACCACAGCTCCTTTATCCCGCACCTATAACTAGCCCAGATATGACAATCTTGTCAACTATTTTGAAAACTTATGAACACTCTCTGGTCACTAGATCCAGGATCTGACCAGCCAAGAAAACCGGCGGATCAGCGACATCTAGTGACCAGAAAACCAGTATGCAGGACCGAGTATCTTCTGAATCGAGCATTTCGCGTTGACACATCAGTGCCAGAGTTGCTACTTTCAGAACGGATAGCCAAGAGACTGAGTCGCAATTCGTCATCCCGGCCAAGTCCGCCGGCGGCGGACGCGAGCCGGGATCCAGACAACGTCCCCGCGAAGGCGGGGAACCAGAGACCAAATGACGTCATTGTAGTTTTCTGGATTCCGGATCTCGCCCGCGAAGCGGCGCTCGTCCGGAATGACGGGTTCGGTGAATTGTGACATAGTTTCCAAGGGGAGAGGAGATTTTTGCGGAGTTAAGTGCATAGGCGTATTCGAGATTCTAAATTGCACTTTGGAGACCCCAACGTAAAGTCTCGATAGAGCTCATGAGCAAGGAAAAGTCCATCAAAGCCAAGGTTCTTGTAGTTGATGACGAGCAGGGTGCACGAGATGCTCTTCAAGTCATCCTTGAGGATGACTACGAAGTGACTACTGCAGCAAGTGGCCACGAGGCAATTGCCTATTGCCAGGCTTCTCATTACGATCTTGTCTTTTTGGATGTTGCCATGCCTGAGATTGATGGCATCAAGACCCTAAAGAGGCTTCGCACTTTGGATGAGCCCATGGACGTGGTTATGATTTCAGCTTCCGACAAAGCTGAAAAAGCTGTGCAATCCATAAAACTCGGTGCCTATGACTACATCACCAAGCCTTTCGAACCTGACGACATTCTCTCAGCTGTGGCTCGGGTTCTGGAAAAGCAGACTCTACAAAGAGAAGTGCGTTATCTTCGCTCGGAAATAGCACACAGGTACGGAGAGGTTGAGATTGTAAGTAACGATCCAGGAATGTTGGATATCTTGCAACTTGTAAACAAGGTGGCAAGTACAAGCAGTTCCGTGCTGATCACCGGCGAGAGTGGTACCGGAAAAGAACTTATCGCCAGATCTCTGCACCAACACGGCAACCGCGGCAAGGCTCCATTGGTGGCCATCAACTGTGCAGCTATTCCCATCGAACTCATGGAGAGTGAGCTTTTCGGCCACGAAAAAGGCTCTTTCACAGGGGCCCACACCCGGAGCATCGGGAAGTTCGAGCACGCCACCGGGGGCACCATTTTCCTAGACGAGATTTCAGCGCTTCGTCCCGAGCTGCAAGCAAAACTCCTGCGCGTCCTCCAGGACAAGGAGATTGTACGATTGGGGAGCAACCGGACCATTAAAGTGGACGTCAGAATCGTGGCCGCCACCAATACAAATATCGAAGAACTCATCGAAGCGGGAAGTTTTCGGACCGATCTTTATTTTCGCCTCAATGTAATTCCTGTCAAACTCCCACCTCTGCGTGAGCGACACGGGGATGTAAAGCTGTTGGCCCAACATTTCCTCAATAGATTTAATCTACAGTTGAAACGCGACATCAAGGGGTTTACTGATAAAAGTTTGGACACCCTGGAGCGCTATCCCTGGCCTGGCAATATCCGCGAGTTAGAGAACTTGATTGAAAGGATGGTCGTACTTGGCTCCGACACCGGACCGATCTCCTTTGCAGACCTTCCGCTGGATATTCTCCTCGATTCCAGCTTGACCCCAGAGACTCCCCCCCTGGGCGATGGCTTGCTTCAGGCGCGGGAAAATTTTGAAAGACAGTATATCCTGAAAGCCCTGAAGAAGGCAGGGTGGAATCAGAGTGAGGCCGCCCGCAATCTGAACATTCACCGCAATACCCTCATCCAGAAGATGAAATCCCTGGCAATCAAAGAAACACCCCCAACCAGTCCCCCCAAGTAATAGCCAGCTAGCAGGCCGCTGCAAAACTAAATATTTTGAGTGCGAGCATCAGATCCGTCATTCCGGAAGGCGCGAAGCGGCTATCCGGAATCCAGAAAAAACAATAGTTTACTGGATACCGGATCTCGACTTCGTCTCGGCCGGTATGACGTTTGGGGCCGTTTCCAGGCTTTTTCAGCAGCCGGCAGCCGGCAGTTTCTTCAACATCGAAAACCTGGGCCCTAGGGTCAGGTCGGTGTTCAAAGGCTTTGCCGGTAAAGATGGCGAGCTGTAAAGAATGAGGTTTCAGGTTTCAGTGTTCAGGTGTCAGTTTTTTTGTTTTTCTTCCCTGACACCTGACACCCGACACCTGAAACCATGAGATTTGGTGCTTGAAGTTTGGGATTTTA
>JAUWKY010000282.1 GCA_030613915.1 Syntrophobacterales bacterium | reverse complement strand
TTCCTATCATAACTTACTCCAAATTTACGGTTTCAGATTTCAGATTTACGATTGCGTCGTGTTTTTATTAGACAATGTCGGAAATAAGAATTGAACCACCGATTTACGCAGGTTTCAGCTCTTTAATCTGTGTCAATCTGCGGGTTAGTTTTTGACATATCGAAAATCGTCAATCATCAATCGCCAATCGTCAATATCCCCTCTGCCCACTGGAAAAATCGGCTTGCCGAGTGGTGTAAAGCGCTACCAACTGGGCGTTTGGCGATTTCGCCAATGATGTTTTTGGATCACTATCCAACACCCTTATTTTTATTGTTTCGCCACCGGGACTTATGCGAATATGACCCTCCAGCAGTGCTGCAAAATTGTACTGAAGTCACATCCGATCGTATACCTCTCAACCCCTGTAAAGCACCCTAAATAGTGCGATTAGGCGAATTCTGCCAGGTCCCCGGGAGTTGGCACGGGTTGTGCTTTATGCTGTCCTGAGCGCAATCAGCCAACGGTTTGGTTCACTGCAAGACTAGCTTACAATCCCTTCGGATTTGAAGGATGACATTGATGAAAGTGTTATTGGTCGAAGATGAACAGTCCATGCTCTTCACCCTGAGCAATCTTCTCAAACATCGTGGGTACGAAGTTATCGCTGCGCGTTCTGCGGAGAAAGGCCTGGAAGAGCTGGGGGATGACCAGGTTGATTTGGTAATTTCTGACCTGAGGTTGCCTGGCATGGATGGGATAAGCCTCATTACAGAAGTAAGAGAGCGCTGCGAGGATGTGGTTCCCATTATCATCTCAGCCTACGGTACCTTGGGAAATGCCATAGATGCGCTCAAACTAAGCGTCTGTGACTTCTTGAGAAAGCCATTCGACCTGAGCACCTTCGAAGAAACACTTTCCAGGGCCGAGCAGCGCCGTAACCAACTTCTTGCTTACAAAAAATACGTTCTCGATCTCAAGGAAAACCTCCTCGGAGAAGAACGCAGGCGCACAATGCTATCACGGTTTGTGGCCAAACATGTAGTAGACCGCATTATGTCAAGTGGGGAACTCCCAGCCCGAGCTGGCCAAACTCAAAAGGTCTCCGTCCTTTTTGCCGATATCAGTGATTTTACTGGCCTTTCAGAAAAACTTGACCAGAAGAGTCTGGTCTTTATTGTCAACACCTTCTACGCTGCCCTCGAAAACGTAATGGTTCAGTATGGTGGTAGCCTGGACAAGTTTATGGGCGATGGCATTATGATGGTCTTTGGCAATTCCACCACCGCTCAAGAAAATGCCTCCCACGCCTTGGAAGCCGCCGTCCAAATCCAAGGAAAAATGGATGAAATTCGGCGCGAATTGCAGCGCTTTGAGCTTCCTGAGATAAGCATCCACATTGGGGTATGCACAGGCATGGCTACGGCTTGCAGTATAGGTACAGAAAAGTGCCTTGCCTATACGCACATCGGTGATGCCGTAAATCTGGCCAAGCGCTTGCAGGAGCTGGCAGGCCCTGGAGAGGTTCTGGTGAGCGAGGCCACAGTTAATGAACTAGCAGATTCTGTGGACTCGATTCCTGGACTTGGGGGACTGCATCCGCTCCCACCACTGGCCATAAAGGGTAGAAAAGGGCAAGTGGTGGTTTACAGGGCAGAGTTCGCGATTCCCCATAGCAATGGTAAGTAACCCGCCTCCGGTTGGTCTATACTTCAAAGTCCACTTGAATCTTGAAAAGACGCTCTGCGGGGAGGCTATTGACTTCTCCTACCCCGGTCAACTCGATTATCTCGCGCAGAATACGCTCGATTTTTTCCTCGGAAGGAGCAATGAGAGTGAACCAGATATTGTAGTCGTGATCGCGGCGGTAGTTGTGGGTTACCCCCATGTAACTGTTTACCACCTCCACGAATCGCGCCATCAGGCGGGACGGGACCTTGGCTGCGCAAAGGGTGCTGGTGTACCCAAGTTTTCTGGAATTGCAATTGGCGCCGATTCTCCTGATAACTTCTCTGTCTTTCAGATCTTGTACCCGTTGCAAGACCTCTTCTTCAGAGCACCCCAGTTTCTCACCCAACACCTGATAGGGCCTTGCCTCAATGGGGAAATTAGATTGGATTTCGTTGAGAATCATCCTATCCATCTCATCAAGCTGCGCATTAGACTGATTTCTCTCTTCAACTTTCTCACTCATTTATTACCCTTTAGCATCTCAACTTATCAAATCCGAAATCCTAAGCACCAAATCTCAGGGTTTCAGGTGTCGGGTGTCAGGTGTCAGGGAAAAAACAAAAAAGCTGAAACCTGTTGGAGCGAAGTGGAAATCCCGTCTGAAGCGAAGCGGCAGCGGGAAACACTGAAACCTTAGTCATCGTGATTTGGGGTTTGTCATTTGCGGCTTGCAGTGTCTACCTGCAAGCCGCTCTGGGCACATAAGTACACAGTGGCTCCTCTTCCAGATAATCACCAGTGGCTTCAAAGGCCCTGGCCCGGCAGCCGCCGCAAACTCGACGATATTCGCAGACCCCGCACTTTCCCCGGTATAATTCGAAGTTACGCAAATTCTTCAGCACCTCCGAATCACGCCAGATCTCCCCCAGGGGCGCCTGCCGGACATTACCGCAGTCTACCTCTAGATAGCCGCAGGGCTGAACCTGCCCCACGTGGGAGATAAATAGAAAGGCGGTCCCTCCCAGACAGCCGCGAGTGACAGCATCCATGCCGTGGCTCTCTACAGTGACCTTTTTGCCATCCTCTTTTGACCGCTCCCTCATAATTCGGTAGTAGTGAGGCGCGCAGGTGGCTTTGAGCTGCATGTCAACCTTATCGCCCTGGTCATAAAACCAGTGCAGGGTCTGCTCATAATCCTTGGCCGCGATCTCCTGTTCCTAGAAATCTTTCCCCCGTCCTGTAGGCACCAGTAGAAATATATGATGCGCCACCGCCCCCAGGTCCTCTGCCAGCTTCTGTATATCAGGAAGCTCGTGCAGGTTCTCCCTGGTTATGGTGGTATTGATCTGGAACTCAATGGAAGCCTTCTTGAGGAGATCGATGCCTCGCAAAGACCCGGCAAAGGCTCCGGCAGCCTGGCGAAATTTGTCATGACTTTCAGCCGTGGCTCCATCCAGGCTGATGCTCACTCTTTGAATGGAAGCCTCACGCATCTGTTTGGTGGTTTCCGTATCAATGAGGAGTCCGTTGGTGGCCAGAACCATACGCAGACCTTTTTGGGTTCCATAGGTGGCAATCTCGAAAACATCCGGCCGTAACAGGGGTTCACCTCCCGTGAGAATCATGATGGGGCTGGCGAAAGAGGCCACCTCATCCAAGAGATTCATACACTCCTCAGTGGTCAATTCATTTGGATAGGGTTTGTCGATGGATGCTGCCCGACAATGGACGCAGCTCAGATTGCAGGTTCGGGTCAGCTCCCAGGCAATCAGCCTAGGCAGCGGCCCGTCGCCTTTCTGCTCACCGTGTTTTGCATGTTTATGTGGATGACCGTTCATTTTTCTCTATCCTACTATTATTTTATCTCTCGCAGAGAGCACAGAGCACTCAGAGAGCTCTAATACACAATATTGAATAGGAGCTGAATAAATCAGAGGCGCTTAAAACAATCGGGGAGCACTTGCTGGC
>JAUWKY010000069.1 GCA_030613915.1 Syntrophobacterales bacterium | reverse complement strand
GCCTACTCCACCATCAGCCAGCTCGGCTTCATGGTCATGGGTCTGGCGGCGGGCAGTTACTTTGCTGGCGTCTTTCACCTTACCACCCATGCCGGATTCAAGGCCCTGCTCTTCCTGTGCTCGGGAGTCTTTATCCACGCGTATGAAACCAACGACATGTACGAAATAGGAAGACAGGGAGGGCGTGGCCTGAAGATCCCCATGGTATGCATGACCCTGGGTGCGGCGGCCTTATCTGGGTTGCCGCCCTTTTCCGGTTTCTTCAGCAAAGAAGCGATCATGGGCGGTCTGGCCGGCCTTCATAACCCCATCTGGCTCTGGGGCGGGCTTTTGGGTGCTTTTCTAACAGCATATTATTCATTCCGGCTGATTTTTCTCATCCTGTTTCCGAGCAAGATTAAAGAGCCCCACCATGGGGAGCATGGCGGCCATGGTCATGGTGATGACCATCATCATGCGGGCCTCTACTGGGTAATGGCCTGGCCCGTGATCATTCTAGCCACTGTCACCCTTGTTCTGGGTCTCTTCCAGACCCCGCTGGAGAATTTCCTGGTGGCCCATCACGGTGGTGCTGAGGGCCACGGCGGCGGTCACCACGCCTGGCTCCTCTATGTGGCAGTGGGTCTCGCCCTTTCGGGAGTGGGTCTGGCCTGGCTGGAGTTTGGGCGTAAAGGGGCTTCCCAGGTAGGTTTTGTGGAGCGGATGGAGCCTGTTAAGACGCTTTTTGCCGAACGTTGGTACATTGACCATTTTTATCGCTTGTTTCTCGACTATGTCATCTATGGAATTTTCTCCAACCTGTTTACCAGAAACGACCGCCAGGTGATCGATGGCGGTATCGACGGTATTGGCAGGGCTACTGTTGGCGGGGGCAGGATGCTTTCCTTTCTGCAGTCGGGAATGCTCCAGTACAACTTGATGGTGATGTTCGCCGTTTTGGCCATGGTGGCACTTTACTTCTTCTTTTAGGGTGAAGAGCACATGAGTATGGAGTTTGCCAATTTTCCTTATCTTTCCGCCATCCTTTTCAGTTGTGTGGTGGGCCTGCTGGTGATCCTTGTTATCCCCGCTGAGCGCAAAATGCTGATCAAGTGGGTCAGTTTGGTCTTTTCAGGGATTCCCATGGTGCTCTCCATCTATCTCTTTTTCGCTTATGACAAAGCCCAGGGAGGTCTCCAGTTCGTGGAGAAGGTGCTATGGGTCGACTCCATGGGCATTTACTACTTCAATGCGGCGGATGGTTTCAACCTGCCCATGCTCATGCTCACCGGGATTGTCCTCTTTACCGGGGTACTCACCATGTGGGAGTTGGAGCTCAGGGTCAAAGAGTTCTTCGCTTTCACCTTCCTGCTGGTGGCAGGTGTCTTCGGTGTTTTCATGAGCATGGATCTCTTTTTCATCTTTGTCTGGTACGATGTCTCCCTCTTTCCCATGTACCCGCTCATTGCCATCTGGGGCAGTACCCGTAAAGAATACGGCGCTATGAAGCTGACCATCTATCTGCTGGCCGGAAGTGCGCTGATTCTGCCAGCCATCCTCTATCTTTTTGTGAATTCCGGTTTGAATACTTTTGACATTGTGGCCCTTATGCAGCCGGGCGTCTTCACCCCATTTCAACAGAAATTTGCCTTTATCCTGCTCTATCTGGGTTTCGGCATCCTGGCGGGTGTCTGGCCCTTCCACACCTGGTCGCCGGTGGGACATGTGGCCGCGCCCACTTCGGTGAGCATGATTCACGCGGGCGTGCTCATGAAGCTCGGCGCTTTCGGGGTTTTGCGAGTAGCCATATTCCTCTGCCCGGAGGGCTGGCAGTACTGGGCCCAACTCATGGCGGTGCTGGCAACCTGCGGCATTGTCTACGGCGCTTTTGTGGGTCTGGCCCAAACGGATCTCAAGTATGTAATCGGCTACTCCAGTGTCTCCCACATGGGCATTGTCGGCCTCGGTCTGGCTACTGTTACCGTAGATGGGCTTAATGGTGCGGTGTTTCAAATGTTCGCCCATGGAGTTATGACTGCACTCCTCTTCTCTTCAGTGGGCTACATCTATGAAAAGACCCACACCAAGATGATTCCTGAGCTGGGTGGCATGAGCAAGATAATGCCCGTGGCCTCGGGCTATTTCATCCTGGCAGCGCTGGCAGGTATAGGTGTTCCCTGTCTGGCCAGCTTCTGGGCGGAACTGCTGGTCTTCATCGCTGCCTTTAAGACCTACCCGGTTCGGGGCGCACTGGCCATCTGCGCTCTGGTGGTGGGAGCCTTGTTCATGTTGCGGGTGGTACAGCGAACGTTTTATGGCGAGAAAAATGAGCAATTTGCGCATCTACCCGACCTGACGTTTGGTCCCGGTATTCCCAGGATGATCCTGGCGGCGGTAATTGTACTCTTCGGCCTGTTTCCGTCGGTAATGCTTGATGTGATCCAGGTGGCTTCAGTTCCCTTTATCAACGGGTTGCCATGATGAACTTATGGACTCTCTTCATTCCTGAGCTTTACTGTTTGCTGATGGCTGTCGTCTTTTTCGGCCTGGCCATGTCGGCAACCCCCAACCCCAGGCGTGATTATTTTGCGGCGCTCTTCATGGCCGGCGTGGGGGTGGTGGTAGCTCTGGCCAGCGTCAGGCTGGAAGGAACCCTCTTTTTCGAGGCCTACCGGGTGGACCTCTTTTCTCAGGTCTTCAAGGTCATGCTGGCCATGGGCTTCTTTCTGGTAGTCTGCCTGTGCACCGAACTCAATGGCATTGAGGAGCGACATCATCCAGAATTCTACCTTTTCCTTAGCACCTGCACCCTGGCGATGATGCTGCTGGTAAGCAGCGGCGAGCTGCTGACCATCTATGTTGCCCTGGAACTCTCCAGCTATTCGCTTTACATTCTGGTCCCCCTGCGCAGGGGGGACGGCATTGATGTGGAGGCCGGTATCAAGTACCTCATGGTGGGGGCCTGCGCTTCGGCGGTAATGCTCTTCGGCCTTTCCTATATTTTTGGGGTGACCCATACTACCTATCTGGTGGAAATCATCCAGGTTCTTCCCAGTGTTATTGGCACACCTGCGGCAATCGTTGGCCTGCTTCTTATGCTGTGTGGCTTTTTCTTCAAGTTAGCCGTATTCCCGTTTCATTTTTGGGCCCCGGACGTGTATCAGGGAGCCGCCAACCAGGTGACCGCCTACATTGCGACGGCTTCCAAAGTGGCGGCCGTGGCCATCATCATGAGGGTGGTGGCCTTGAGCGGGGGCAACAGCAAATATCTTGTGGATGTGCTGGTGACCCTCTCCATTGCCTCCATGACCCTGGGCAATCTGGTGGCCATTGTGCAAAAAGACATGAAGCGGCTGTTGGCATATTCCAGCATCTCCCATGCCGGCTACGTGCTCATCGGGATTCTCAGCATGAGTGCTAGCGGATATGCCAGTGCTATCTTCTATGCCCTGGCTTACCTGGTTATGAACCTTTGCTGCTTCCTGGTGGTGGTGAAGGTGGCCCATGACGGCAGTGATTTAAAGATCGCCCAGTTGGCAGGGCTGCATCGCCGCTCCCCCCTGTTGGCCATGGCTCTGATGCTGGCTGTCTTCGGACTAGCCGGCATTCCTCCTACCATCGGCTTTACCGGCAAATTTTTGGTGTTCGCCGCAGCCATGGAGAAGGGCTACGTCACCCTGGTTATTATTGCCATGATCAATGCCACCATTTCTCTTTATTATTATATCCTGGTGGTGAAAGCAGCCTATCTAATGGAGTCCGATGAGGAGTTGCCCGTGCTTCCTGTTTCCATACCAACGAAAGTACTCACCGTGGTGCTGGTGACCGTAATGGTGGTATTTGGTGTATTCCCGCACCATTTGCTTGAGGTGGCCAGAGCAGCCGCCCGTGCGCTGATGTGAGCATATGAATAAATGAGCTAAAGTATCTGAAATGTCCAAAATGTCTACAGTGAACTAGAGCGAGTCGGAATGGAACCTCAAATCCCAAGTTTTTGCCGAACCGATGAACAGCGGCCATGTGTAACCATCTGTGCGGGATCGGCTGACTGCACCTGTGATTGTGACAAAGTCCGAAAGGTGCTGGAAGAGGAGATTGCCGCCAGGAACTTAGGATTGACCGTTGGCACCATGAAAGTTGGCTGCAATGGAGACTGTCCTCATGGGGTTCTGGTGGGCTTTCCGCAAAAGGGTTTTTTCTACGAGCAGGTTGATACAAAGCAGGCCAAAGAGGTGGTGAGCGGAACATTGGTGCAAGGGCACATCCTTTTCGATCTGCTCCATATCGATCCTTTGAAAGCAACCTCCGGGAAAATTCTCTATGACCGCTCGGGGTTCATAGCGACAATTGATGATAGTTTCTGCATGATTCAGGTAGCCAAGTACTTCCTCGATTTTGAAAAGGATGTTTCCTGCGGCAAATGCGTACCCTGTCGGGTTGGCTCTGTTGAGCTCCGAGAAATTCTGCAGCGTATTATTCAGGGAAAGGGAGAGCCAGAGGATCTGCAACAGCTTGATCTGGTCTGCCGTGTCATGCAGGATGCGCCCTATTGTGACTTTGCCAGAACTACCAGTGACCCAGTGGTAACCATTCTCAAGCACTTCCGCTCAGAGTTCGAAAAGCACATCGACCAAGGGGTGTGTTCGGCTGGAGCTTGTGAGGGGTTGGCAAAGGAAGTGAAGAAAGCGGAGGAAGAGAAGACTGAGGAAGAAAGCGAGGCGTAGTACCGCACACAATGTAAGCTTTTACATCTCGATTCCGAAGAAGTTACCCATGAGGAAATTTAGCCTTTTGCGTAAGACCGCATAAGAGTAATGCCTGGTTGCTACTTCATAATTGTATTCTACGATTTGCTGACGCCGTTGAGGATTTTCCAGAATTTCGCGAACTGCCTGCACCACCTTTTTTGTTAAGAACCCATCCATTACCACCAGGTCAAAGGCCTGCGGCTCGATATCCCTGACAAAAACGCCATAGCGATTTACCAGTAAGGGCTTGTGGAAGTAAATTGCTTCCAGGAAGGCGTTGCCAAAACCCTCATAGAGGCTTGGATAGGTAATGAAATCCGCATGTGGATATACATCCCAAAGAGTGTATTGTCTCTCACCACTTGCATTAATGCTCCGCTTGTCGGCCACCCGGGTGGCAATTAAACGAAGGTCTACACCATCCTCCCGGGCATGATTACTGAGCCAGTCAGCGTAATCGTAACCTTCGTCACCAGCCTCGTGTGAAATGACTAGTTTGTATCTCGGATCTTGTAAGCGCTTGACCAACTCTATGGCATGCTCGATTCCCTTGCGCTGGACAATACGAGTGGGTTGCAGGATCATCACGTCACCTTCCTCCAGACCAATTTCCTGGCGCAAGTTGCCATTGTACTCATGGTCATCCTGAGGCGGATTTTCGAAATCCAAGACGTTAGGGATAACAATGGAGGAGATTCCGGTGCGCAGGGCGAGTTCCTCCTGGGCGACGGAGTTGATCACCACATGCCGTATATTGGGAAGGTTGGGCGGGAAAGCCATTTGGAGGTAGTCGTGAACACCCGTGACCGAGAATCGTACCCGTTCCCAGTAGAAGTCGTGGTGGTGGGCGATGGTAGGCATTTCAGTTTCGGCGGCAACCTCAGTGATTGCCAGTCCCAAGGCAATGTGCATGGGAATGGTCAGAGAGTTCTGGGCGATGAGCACATCTATGTGGAACTTTTCAATGAACTCGTAGAGGCGCACTTTCAGGAGGCTGCGAAGGGCATGGACCATGTCTGTTACCACAGCCTTTCGCCCTTTTCTGCCAAAAGCTTTTTCCTGAACCCATTTCACCGTATCGTGCTCGAAATGAGCCTCCTCAACTAAGAGGCTCCTTTCCTGGTTTCTGTCGAGTTCCCCAGCAAACCAGTAACAACGATGGCCACTGGCCTCCAACACCTCTGCCCATTTGGCCGATTCCAGTGAAACGCCGTCATTTCCTGCGAAACGAGTTGAGACGAAGCCCATGTTCTTTCCCATCTCGGCCTCCTGAAAGTACTATCAAGACCTGCTGGCAATGCAGGCAGGGATTGTGGCAAAAAAACCTGTAACATGCAAGTCAAAGTTCAAGATTTATGCCACCTCGCATAGCGCATCCTTCGACCGGCTCAGGAAAGGCAGAGCATAGCGCAGGAAAGAAACGACGCGGGGACGCGGAGAAACGGCGACGCGGCGAGGAGGTCAGAGGGCTCTTTGTCAGTTGTCCGTTGCGAGTAAAGCATAGAGTATATGGTAGATTGCAGATGTGAAATTTGAGATTTGAAATGCGAAATGACGATTGAGTTCCTATCAGCTCCTGACACCTGAAACCTGAAACCTGACACCCTGAGACTTGGCGCTATGCGCTTTGCGCTTTCTCTTATATTGCCAACCGGTTGATATTATTATAATGTAACCAAGGAGGAAAAAGTAGTTCATGCCAATTCCCGACACTTTGGTCATCATTCACTATCACCTGTTACCGGGAGGGGTTTGCTCGGCCATCAAAAACAGTGTTTTTGCTCTAAGCCGATCAGGATGGTTTGCGCATCGGACCCTGCGAGTTCTGACTGGCAGGACGGACGGGGTGGAAGAATTCGCAGAATATCTGAACCGAATGGATATTCAGGTTGAAGTTGAGGTGGATGCGAGACTGGACTACAGTGATAGAGTATGGTCTGAACGCGATGACTTCTGGGACGATGCTTCAGCTCTGGCAACCTGGCTTCTCCGACAAGGTCGGGGAACCTCTTTATTTTGGGCGCATAACCCCACTCTCGGCAAGAATGGACTGCTAACTGCTGGTCTTATGCTTGCGGGGCAACAGGCTGAGGCCACGGGTTCCCCGCATCGGTTTCTCTACCACATCCATGATTTTGCTGAGTGCGGTAGGCTGTGGAACCTCATGAACTTGCGGCGGTGTTGGGGCAGCGGTGGTCTGGAGGATTTTTATCCCGTTGCCAATAATATTGGCTATGCGGTTCTCAATAGTGCGGATTCCCTAAGATTGGCCCAAGCCGGAATACCAAAGGACCGAATTTTCTACCTTCCTAACGCGGTGGCTTCCATACGGGCTGAGAAGAAGAAAACAAAAGAATCAATAGCGGTGGAACTGCAGCGCTACGCTCATGAGCGTGGGTATCGGTTTGAACCTGAACGGCAGTGGTGGACTTTGCCTATACGGCTTATTCGGCGTAAAAATGTAGTGGAAGCGCTGCTCCTGGCTGCAACTGCGGACGATCCGCCTCAGCTGCTTGTTACTTTGGATGCCAACTCAGAGCCGGAACGTCCCTATGCCGAGGCCGTAAAAGACCTGTTTAGAAGACAAAATCATGCTGCGGTTGTGGGCTTCGGCCATGAACTGGTGGGGAGCGCCTTTGGTTTTGATGACCTTCTGCTGGCCTCGGATGTGGTGGTCACCACTTCGCTGTTGGAGGGATTTGGTTTCACCTTTCTGGAGGGAGCCAGCCGGGGCATCCCTTTGGTGGGAAGGAATCTCAATGAGCTAACCTCAGACTTTACCGAAGTTGGGTTTCCAGGGGGCTCGCTTTATGAGCAGTTTTTGGTGCCAGTCGACAGGGAAGCGAGAGAAGCGATGATTACCAAGGGGTGCCAATTTGCTCAGAAACAAGGCCAGCTGTTGGGAGTCAACAACTCCACCATTGATAGATTTGCTGATGAAGTGAAGGTAATCTTTTCTGATGATACAGTAGATTTCGGCTTTCTAGAGCTCGATCAGCAGCTTGGCCTCATTGACTGCCTTCGAGAAAACGCTTTCGTACAGGAACTGCGGTCTTTGAATCCGGCAGCCGCTGAGCCAGCAATTTTCCCTAATGATTTCAACAAACGAGTGGAGGAGCAATTTGGATTGCAGCCCCACGCCACAAAGTTTGCAGCTGCAGTAGAGGGGTTATTTGGCCAGACATTTGAAGAGGCAAACACTGAAAAGATCAGTAATAAATTGCTGGACCTCTATTTTCTTCCGAGGTTCCATCGTCCCCTCATAGGAGGTTGGTAGTGCAAAATTGGCTTTCAATCCTACAAGAATTTCCTGTGCCGGAACCTGCGGTCACCGTGTCAGGAGGGGATGTTCCTCCTTTGGAGCCACTTCCAAGGGTCATTTTGTTTGACGTCTACGGTACGCTGGTATGTCCTCATTTGGGTGATCTTGATGACCAGGCTCAGCTGGTTTCCAGTGAGGATAGTTTTGTGGCAACCGCTGAACGCTTTGGCTTTGCCAAAGATGTGGGTATCGACTGGCATCGGTGGTTTTTTGAGGCAATTGCTTCAGAGCACAAGGAACTGAAGGAGCAGGGCATCTCTCCGGCAGAGGTTCAAGTAGATCAAATCTGGGCTGACATGATTGGAATGGTGGGGGGAAACTCGACGGGCAGCCAACCCCGGATGTTTGCAGCCTACCGTGAGATGTTGGCAAATCCGGTCCGGGCTTTCTCGGGAGCGGTTGAGGCTTTGAGAAAATTGAAAGAAGGAGGGGTAGGGCTGGGAATAGTATCCAATTCACAATTTTACACCATGCCCATACTCGGACTAACCCTGGGAATCAACCCAGATGAATTCTTCGATCCCAAACTAACCTTCCTCTCTTTTCGCCTTGGCTTCTCCAAGCCCTCCCCATATTTTTTCCGTCTGGTTAGTACAACGATTCTGCACTTGGGTCGCAGGCCTGAGGAGGTTCTGGTGGTTGGCAATGACCGTGAAAATGACGTGTTGGCGGCGGAGGCACATGG
>JAUWKY010000038.1 GCA_030613915.1 Syntrophobacterales bacterium | reverse complement strand
GGTGGGAGAGGGCTGTGTGGCTGGACTTGAGGCGGCTGCTTACGCCAAGCAATTTAGGTAGTTGGTCCGTCGTCCGTCGTCTGTGGTCCGTTGCAAAAAGCTCCTAACGGATGAATAGATGGCAACAACACGCTATACGCTGTGCGCTTGGCGCTATGCGGCGAACGGAGTGAGTCACAACGGACAACTGACCACGGACTACTGGCATTACCCCCTACCTTTTCCCACGAGAGAAAAACTTTTTGAGTCCCCATCCAAGGTTTTCCCGCATCCCTCCTTCAAACCCTTTATCCTTTGACTTCGGCATTGGTTCAGGTAAAATGTAATATTTTGTAATGGCAATTTGTGGAAATTTCAATTATTGGACAGCGTTAGTGGAAAAAAAACGTTTTATTGCAGAACTCCAAGAGAATGAGAAGTTCGTCAGTAGCTTCCTGGTCAAGGCTAAGACTCTGGGAAACACCCGCAGTGGCAATCCCTTTCTCAGAATTCGTCTCGGCGATCACACCGGGGAGACTGAGGGACGCATCTGGGAGCGAGCTCTGGAATTTGATCAGGACTTCAGCGTCAATGATGTGGTGCGCGTGCACGCCAGGGTAGAACGCTATCAAGGTAAACTGCAACTCAATATCAGCGACATAGAGCGGGTAGACCCCGAGGAAGTTGATCCCACCCTCTTCCTGCCAAGAGGTCCGCAAGATGTTAATGAACTATGGCAGCAATTCGAGGACCTGGCGAAACAGGTGAAAAATCAGCACTTGCAGCGTCTGTTACAGGGTTTCCTCTCAGACCGCTCTTTTGTCGAACAGATGAAGCAAGCCCCAGCTGCCAAGTCCATGCATCATGCCTATCTAGGAGGTCTGCTTGAGCACACTGTCTCTGTTACTCGTCTCCTGGATCGCATCTGCGACCATTACCCTCGGTTGGATCGCGATCTGCTGCTCACTGCTGCCATTCTTCACGATATAGGCAAACTTGAGGAATTTTCTTATCAACTGCACTTGGATTATACCGATGCTGGTAGACTGCTGGGCCACGTGGTGCTCGGTGTTCAGCGAGTTCGAGATAAGATTGACAAACTCGAGGGATTTCCACCAACCCTGTCCCTGACTCTACAACACCTGATTATAAGCCATCATGGTGAGTACGAATTTGGCGCGCCCAAGCGGCCGAAGACTCTGGAGGCCTTTGCCCTCCACTATGCAGATAATCTGGATGCCAAAATGAACCATCTCACCAGACTGCTGGATAATGAAAAGGAAAGTCCTTCGCACTGGACCCCGTTCCAGCAAGTGTATGACCGTTTTGTGTTTAAAGGAACCGGGGAGGGGCAAGAAGTTGCCGACATCCAGACCGACAACAGCAAAGATGAGCCTGAACCAGAGAACTACAGTTTCTTGGATATGTTAGACTCATCTGCAAAAGGAGAGGAGCATTAGCCCCCGTGTTCGTGAGTTTCGAAGGCATAGAGGGATGTGGTAAAACCACCCAGGTGGAACTTTTGACCACGTTTTTGTCCCAACGCGGTATCCCCCACCTGATTACTCGCGAACCTGGTGGGACCCGCTTGGGCAAACTCATACGAAAAATGCTTCTGGACCCTGCCCACAGCGAAATGGAACCACTCACCGAACTGTTTCTCTATGCAGCCGACCGGGCTCAGCATATTTCCCAGGTGATTCGCCCCGCCCTGGAAACTCGCCAGTGGCTCATCTGTGATCGGTTCGCCGACGCTACCACCGCTTACCAGGGATACGGTCGAGGTCAAGATCTCGCTTTTATCCAGCAACTCAACCAGTGGGCAACTCAGGGGCTCTGGCCCCACCTGTCTCTGTTACTGGATTGTCCAGTGGAGGTCGGCTTGGATCGTGCCCGGCGGCGGATAGAAGATAGTGCTCTGGAAGGACGGGAAGATCGGTTCGAACAGCAGGCCTTGGCTTTTCATCAAAAGGTGAGAACGGGCTATCTGGAGCTTGCAGCACAGAATCCTGCGCGTTTCAGAATACTGGACGCCACCATGGAACTGGAGCGGTTACATGAAGAGATTGCAACCATACTGGAGCCATATCTGAACCAGAAGAACTGAACCAGGACCTTCAAGATGAGTTTCGCCGAAATCATAGGACAGAAGCGAATCATTAATCTATTGCGACGGGCCCTCGCCCAGGAACATCTGCCGCACAGCTTTATCTTTACCGGGATGGAGGGAATTGGCAAACAACTTACGGCTCTCACCCTCGCCAAAGTGGTGAACTGTGAAAACGGTGCTGCTGGAGATTGCTGCGACCGCTGCGTCTCCTGTCGAAAAGCGGCAAGTGGCAACCATCCTGATATCAACATCATAGAAAGGGACGGCCCCTTTATCAAGATAGAGCAGATTCGTGCCCTCAAGCAGCGCTTACGTTTCAAACCATTGGAAGGTCGTTACCGAGTAACGATAATAAACAACGCCCAGAATATGAAGATCGAAGCGGCTAATGCTCTGCTCAAAGTCCTTGAAGAACCGCCGGCAGAGAACCTCATCATTTTAACTGCCTATGAAATCACATCTCTCCTACCCACTATCGTCTCCCGCTGCCTCAACCTTCCCTTTCAACCGTTGGCAACGGAGGAAATATCCACCCACCTATGCCAAGCCCACGGAGTGGAGCCGGAGAAAGCGGCCATTATGGCCGAATTGGCTGGAGGCAGCCTATCTCGGGCTGCAGCGCTCCTGGACGAAAAGCAACTTGACCGCCGCCGCTGGCTGCTGGAAACTGTGGCCGGGATCCACGAATCACACATCACTGATCTGTTGGCTGCAGCCAAGGCGTGGAAAGGCGAGGGTCCAGATCTGAAGCAAGACCTTGAGTGGCTAAAAACATGGCTTCGGGACCTGCTCGTCCAGCAGCTTGAGGCCGCGGACAGTATCAGTCTCCTCAATTTAGATTTTGCCGAAAAGGTGGTGGGTGCGTCTTCACGGTTCAAGCCTGATCATCTGCTGGAAATGTTTGAACTTGCCTGCACTGTACAAGGGGCTATGCGTTATAATATTAACAAGAGACTGAGTCTGGAGGCACTCCTGTTGTTGCTGCACACTCGGGCAACCGACCGTGTAGGGGATCCGAGAGGCCACCCGCCAGCTCAGGCTAGAGGACCATTCACCTGGCCAGTTACTGTTGGTAGGTGAATGTAAATCAACAAACGATATCGAACGACGTACGCTGGATTAGGACTATTTATGGATAACATCGTTGGCATCCGCTTCCGAGAAGGCGGCAAGATATATCACTTTATTCCCGGCCACTTTGTCCTCAAGGAGGGCGACGAGGTAATTGTCAAGACCGAGAAAGGTTTGAGCCTAGGGATTGTCGCAACTCCGGCCAGAAAACGAGACCCCAACTATCCCAGAGACCAACTGAAAGAGGTGTTCCGTCTGGCGAACGATAACGATCGCCAGCAGTACAAGGATTGTCTTGCCCGGGAGGAAGAAGCCCACCGCTTCTGCCAGGAGCGTATAGAAGAGCGTAACTTACCCATGATTCTGGTGGATGTGGAGCGCTTTTTTGACGGGTCCAAGATCATCTTTTATTTCTACGCCGATGGCCGTGTTGACTTCCGCGAACTCGTGAAAGATCTGGTCAAGAAACTACACACCCGGGTCGAACTCCGACAAATCGGTGTCCGTAATAAGGCCAAGATGATCGGTGGTGTTGGCCCCTGCGGTCGCGAACTGTGTTGTGCCACATTCCTCAAGGAATTTCATTCCGTCTCGGTAAAAATGGCCAAAGAGCAAAATCTCTCCCTAAACCCGACCAAAATATCTGGGGTCTGCGGTCGGCTCATGTGTTGTCTCAAATATGAGTATACCGACTATGTGGAAATGAAAAAGGGAATGCCCAAGGTCGGCAAGCGGATTATTACCCCAGAAGGAGAAGGCAAGGTCGTTCGCCAAAACGTCATGGAGCAGCGGGTGGCGGTCGCCTTAGATGACGGCAGGGAAATTGAATTCGGTGCTTCCGACCTATCCCTCGAGCAAACTGGTGCGGCAGGGAGCCACCAAGGTAGCAAAGCAACCAAACATCGACACGGAGACACGGGGACGCGGGGACGCGGAGATCAAGATGGTGATAGGGAGGATCTATGACAGCGAGGTATTACATCACTACGCCAATTTACTACGTGAATGCTCCACCCCACCTCGGCCATGCATACACAACCATCGTCGCAGATGTGCTGACCCGCTTTCATACCATAGCCGGGAGGGAAACCTATTTTCTCACCGGTACCGATGAACATGGCGACAAAGTAGTAGAAGCTGCTGCTGCCGTAGGAAAGGATCCTCAGTCCTACGCCGACGAGATTAGCGATCTGTTTCGCAGCGCTTGGCCAAATTTGAACATCAGCAACGACTATTTCATCCGGACCACCGATGAACTCCACAAACAAGTAGTGCGTTACATCCTGCAGAAGGTCTACGATGCGGGGGATATCTACTTCAGTTCATATAGCGGCCTCTATTGTGTAGGATGTGAACGATTCTATACCGAAAAAGAACTGGTTGAAGGCAAGTGTCCCCAGCATGATCGCCCACCCGTCCCCCGCGAGGAGGAAAATTACTTTTTTAAAATGAGCAAATACCAGGACTGGCTCATTGATCACATACACAAGCATCCTGACTTTATTCGGCCAGAGAGATACCGTAATGAAGTGCTCAGTTTTCTGAGCGAACCCCTCGAGGATCTTTGCATCTCAAGGCCAAAAACACGCTTAAGCTGGGGGATCACTTTACCCTTCGATGACCGTTATGTAACCTACGTCTGGTTTGATGCTCTTATCAACTACGTCTCCGCCCTATCCTATCCCGACGGTTCTCTCTTTGCTCAATTCTGGCCTGCGGCCGAACACTTGATAGCCAAGGACATCCTGAAACCCCACGGTATCTATTGGCCCACCATGCTGCAGGCCGCTGGCATCCCTCTTTACCAGCATCTCAACGTCCACGGTTATTGGAATGTTGCAGAGAAGAAGATGTCCAAGAGCCGAGGCACAGTAATCAAACCATTGGATCTTCTCCAAGTTTACGGGCTTGATGCCTTTCGTTATTTTCTCATGAGAGAAATGGTCTTTGGCCTCGACGCCAGCTTTAGTGAAGAGGCCCTTATTACCCGAGTCAATGCGGATCTGGCCAATGATCTGGGCAACCTCACCAGTCGTCTTCTGACCATGGTCCACAAGTATTGTGAAGGTAAGATTCCACAGTCAGACACCGAAGAAAAAGACGATGAAGACCTGAGGAAGGCGGTAGTGGAGTTACCCGCAACCTATGCTCACCATATGGAACAACTGGAGTTTCACAGGGCTTTGATGGCGGTCTGGGAACTCATCACCCACGTAAACCGTTACATTGACCAGAGCGCCCCCTGGGTTTTGGCACTGGATCCTCAGAAGCAGTCCCGTTTGCACACGGTACTCTACTACTCTCTCGAAAGTTTAAAGCTAGTAGCGGTACTTCTAGCGCCAATCATGCCTGGCTCCAGCCAGGAATTGCTGGACAGACTTGGACTAGAGATTGACCCGTCGGAGTTGCGCCTGGACCAACATACCACCTGGGGAACCCTGCAGCCGAACACATCCACTCGCCGCGGTAAATCACTGTTTCCCCGGATTGAACAAACCATTGAGGACAGGCAAACGGATGAACCTTCCAGAAAACCGCTTGTCAAGCTGGATGAATTTTCCCGGTTGGATTTGCGGGTGGCCGAAATCCTTCAGGCTGAATCCATTCCCGGTTCCAAGAATCTACTGAAATTGGAAGTCGATTTAGGCGAGAAACGAACGGTGGTCGCTGGAATCGCCGGCCACTACCGCCCAGAGGATCTGGTGGGTAGACAGGTTGTTCTGGTGGCCAATTTAAAGCCGGCCAAACTAATGGGTGTCCGTTCCGAAGGCATGGTACTGGTGGGCGGCGCTGAGGGAGAAATGGTACTGATTGCGCCCGAGAAAAAGGTAAAACCCGGCAGCCCCATTCACTGAGCCGCCAGAGCGGCTCAGTAAGCGGGCAGCTAGCAGCTGACAGCTGGCAGAATCAATAAGAAGATTTTCTACTGCCCGCTGCCTCCTGCCAACTGCTTTTAAGATAGTGCCTCTTTAATCTTTTCTCTAAACAACCGAAGCGTTTCGCCATAGTCGGCAGTGGAAAACACTGCGGAGCCGGCAACAAACACATCGGCACCGGCCCGGGCCACCTCCCCTATGGTTTCTGCGTTAATACCCCCGTCCACCTCCAGTTCCACCGCCAACCCTCGCTGCTCAATAATCTTCCGGAGGGCCTCGATCTTCGGAATCACTGCCTCAATGAACGCTTGCCCCCCAAATCCTGGATTCACCGTCATGAGGAGAACTTGATCCACCTGGTCCAAAATATGTTCTATAGACACCAGGGGTGTGGCCGGATTAAGGGTTACAGAAGCTTTGGCACCAAGTTCTTTGATCCGCTGTATTGTCCGGTGGAGGTGGGGCAATACTTCCGCGTGCACACCAAGAATGTCCGCCCCTGCTTTGACAAAATCCTCTAGGTACAGATCCGGCTCACTGATCATGAGATGCACATCCAAGGGCAGATGGGTGCTACGACGCACAGCCTCTACCACCAGCGGTCCTATGGTTATGTTGGGAACAAAGTGGCCATCCATTACGTCCACGTGGATGTAGTCAGCACCCGCAGCGGTCGCTGCGGCAACTTCTTCTCCCAGTCGAGCAAAATCAGCAGACAGAATTGAAGGCGCTAGTTTCTTCATTGTCCTCTCCGTTACTCCTCTCGTGGAAGAATTGCAGGTTCGTCGCCACTGGAAATATAATGAAACGTTAGCATGTCCCCCCAGTCAAGGTTACCGGCTTTCAGCCTCTGCACCATACCATCCACAAGAACAATCACCTCTTCAGGAGTCTGAGCCCACACCAGCCAATCCAACCGGTCGCCTGGCCGATGAATCTTGCTGTAGGAGAGCACATCTTCCCCAGCCTGGTTCCGGCTGAGAGCAACCTCCTTCTTGAAATAGCCCGGCTCCATTTGATAAGTGATCCACCAGAATTTGGCCTGTGGTCCTTTGGGTTGCGGTACCCGATTCACCGTCAAGATTATGGCACTGTCCCCATCCGCCCTGTACCCTGCCAATGGGTTCTGGCCAATAATGGTGTTGAGAGGCTGTCCCGGCTGGTGTATTTCTTTGACCGCCGGCGCTACCAGCCCCAAGCCATCCAGAATTCTCAGGGCCTGCCCCATAGTTCGTTGGCGAAGCTCAGGCATCGCCACCGCAAAGGATTTGGGACCATCGCTGATGAGAAAATCAACTAACTCCCCGCGCCCTATCTCTTGGAGGGCTTCTGGGCGCTGGGTAATGATGGTATCCCGTGGATACTGTGAGGAAGGAATGCGGCAGATCCCACCCAGGTGAAGACCATTTTGCGAGAGAACCAGCTTCGCCTCACGCATTCTTGTCCCCACCAGATTGGGAACCCGCACCCTTCTGGAACCCCGAGAGATAACCACCTTCACATCCCGATCACGCTTCAACCAAGTTCCGGAAACGGGCTCCTGAGAACCGATGAAGTTCTTGGGTACAGTCTCACTCCACATGAATCCACCCACCTTGATGTTCAGCCCCAGAGAGGTGAGAAGATCCAAAGAATATACGGTATCATGCCCTACCAGGTTGGGAACCAACACCTCTTCCTCACTCTGAATGATCCACTTACTGGTGAGGTAGAGACTGCACAGCAGTGCCCCCAGAAATACGGCTGCATAGATTCCAAACTTGACTAATTTGTTCAATAGAGCCATCGATCATGCACCATACCGAAACCCAAGCAATAAGGCAACGCCGTGGTGCTTTTTCAGCGAGCAGCATGCAGCCAGCAGCTGGCAGTTTTCCCTATGAATTCCTTTTTCGCTGCAAGCTGCCTCCTGCCCGCCTGTCACGAGCTTGTCGCGGGGCTGTCAGCTGGTACGTCGCAACCGTGCGGCGAAAAAACCATCCACCCCATGCTTGTGGGGCCACGTTTGCAAGGCACCCATTGGGTTCACCACGCCACCACATCCTGGTGGTAAATAGGGCCGCACCGATTCCAGATGATAGTCGGGATGTTCACTCAGAAAACCCTGCAGCGTTGCCTCATTTTCCTCGGAACTCACAGTACAGGTAGCATATACCAGTACACCATCAGGCTTTAGCAGGGGAGAAAGCCTGCTCAACATTTGCCTCTGTACCAGATGTAACCGGTGAAAATCCTTGGGCCTCACTTTCCACTTGATGTCAGGGTTGCGTCGCAGCACTCCCAGCCCGGTGCAAGGTGCGTCCAGCAAAATCCGGTCAAAACAGCGTTGCTCAAAAGATGGTTGCAGCTCGAGTACATCCATCTCCACTGGTTCAATACTGGAAACCTGTAGCCTTTTGGCATTCTCCACCAACCGGGTCAATTTCCAGCCCTGGTTGTCCAAAGCTGTTATTTTGCCTTGGTTCTCCATGAGTTGGGCCAGATGGGTGCTTTTTGCCCCAAAACCTGCGCACGCATCCAAGACGTGCTCTCCTGGCTGGGGTTGGACTAAGTGGGCAATCAATTGAGACGCCTCATCTTGCACCTGAAACTCTCCACTCCTATATTGGACAAGAGAAGAGATGTCAGTGCGAATTGACCTCAGATGAAGCGCTTCAGGGGCTAGGTTTCCAGGTTCTACGGAGAAACCAAAATCACGGAAAGAACCGGCCAGTGCCTCCACCGTCGTTGTCAGAGTATTAACTCGAATACTCGTTGGAGGGACCTGGTTGCCGGCAGCGCAGAAAGCCTCGGTTTCTTCATATCCAAGAGCGGCTAGCCAGCGTTGGACCAGCCAGGCGGGGTACGAATAGAGGACTGATAAACGGTTTTCAGAACTTCCTTCAAGTTGTGCTTTTTGAAGACTCTCACTCTGGCGGGAAATGGCACGCAAGATCCCATTTACAAAGCGAACCACATGCGGGGGCTGACTTGTTTTTGCAAGTTTCACCGCCTCGTTCACTGCAGCTGCTGCAGGAATCCGATCCAGAAAAAGCAACTGATAGGTAGCGAGCCGCAGAATTACTCTGACCGGCAGGGCTATTTTGTCTGGCTTTATTGTAGCCTGCTGGTCGATAATCCAATCCAATCGTCCCTGCCAGCGCAGCACTCCATAGACAAGTTCGGTGACCAGGGCACGATCGCGGGGATCCAGATCTGGGTGTTCCTTGAGATAAATATCGAGGAGAACGTCAGGAAAAGAGGCACGGCGGGCCACCTGCAGCAGGATGTGCATAGCGATGGCCCTGGGCGTCATGACTCTGAAGTGTCCAAAAAGTGGCGGATCGCACCTTCCACTTCTGCCAGCGGCAACCCGGTATTGAAGCAGGGGCCATACGGTCGGCAGTTAAAGATACCATAGACAGGCAGCGGGTACGTATCTTGTATTCCACTGGTAAGATCACGTTCACAGGCCACGGCAACGATGAGCCGCGGTCGTTTCTGAACCACTATGCGCCGGGCGATGGTGCCACCGGTAGCCACCGCCAACTCCACATCATACTTACGTGACACTTCCAGAAGTTCCTTTATGGGGCATTTACCGCAACCCTCACAGTTCTCCACGTTCCCGGTAATCTTGACCTTGCAATCGTGGTTTTGCAGACAGTGCGGCATGAGAAGGAGTAGCCGAGCTGGAGACACATGTAGGTCTTGAGCCAGAACCAACTGATTGTTTATAGCAACAAAGGAATGGCTGATCTTCTCTCTGGAAAGGCCAAAAACCTTGCCCATCACAACAAGCAACGGAAAGAGTACCTTAACGACCGCACCGCGGAGTTTCTTGGAGAGGAAAAGATCACGACCAGCTAAAATAGTTAAAATCAATAGGAGTGAACCGGCAACCACCGCAAACACAACCAGACCCAATATGCCGGCTAGTAGGGCTGGAAGATACGGGTGGATGTTCCGTAGTCCGACATTGGGCACCCACCAGAGTAGATATGCCAAGCCGCCAAGTATAATGCAGGTCACCGCCAGCAGCCCGATGAAAATCCGCTTCTGGGGCGTCTCCGAAACCTGACCGGCCTCGACCAGTGGATCCTCCGTGGGAGTCAGCTTTTCTTTTCTGTCTAGAACTTCATTCGCCAAGCTTATCCTCCACCTGGAAGTGATGTCCTCTCAGAAAATCAGTTACTGCAAGGGGGCGACGGCCCTCCAACTGTAAGGTTTCAATGAGCACCGCCCCTTTTCCAGCGGCCACCTGCAAGCCATTGTCTGCCGCTGCAATCACTGTGCCCGGCTCGGCTGTACTCGAAACAGGCAGGGCACGACAACCAAAGAGTTTCAACCGTTTTCCTCGCCAATAGGTGAAACCACCCGGCCAGGGATCCAAACCGCGAATACGGCAACAGATT
>JAUWKY010000136.1 GCA_030613915.1 Syntrophobacterales bacterium | reverse complement strand
ATACATATGCGTATCTAACAAACGATGAAGGAGGTCCAGCATGGCAGAACTCAAGGAAATGTACAGGACGGTCATGGATGATCACTTCCCCGAAACAATGACCGTCGCTTTCGGCGACCAGATCCTCACCTATCGCAAACGCGCTTGGAAAATTCCTGATGACAAGACCGGTGAGCTTATTGAAAAGGGGCTGCGCTATGGTGAGAACCCCGGCCAGGAGGCTGCCCTCTACGAACTCGTGGACGGCAATCTCACCCTCGGAGACTGCCGGTTTATCGAGCCCGGCATGGCACTGGTAAGCAGTATCACCGAAGCTGAAATGCTGCAGGCTGGCAAGCACCCGGGCAAGACCAATCTCACTGACCTGGACAACGGTCTCAATATTCTCAGGTACCTGGACACCCGGCCAGCGGCGGTGATTCTCAAGCACAACAACCCCTGCGGCGCCGCCCATGGCGGCAGCCTGGCCGAGGCCTATGACCGTGCTAATATGGCTGACCGCATTGCCGCTTTCGGCGGCTGTGTGGTGTTTAATCAGCCGGTGGACAAGTCCACCGCCGAACTGCTGGCAGCCAACTACCTGGAAGTGGTGGCAGCGCCGGATTATGAAACAGGCACGGTGGAGATCCTCAAGCAGCGGGCTAATCTCCGGATCATCCAGATTGCTCGCATGGACCGGCTCACCGACTACCGCAAGAGCCGTTTCCTGGAATTCAAATCCCTTATGGATGGAGGTGTAATTGTCCAGCAATCACCCCTCAACGCCGTCCTCAGTGTAGAGGACTTCAAAACCGCTGAAACCACGTACCAGGATAAGACCTACAAGATCAAGCGGCCACCCACCGAGGAAGAACTCAGAGACCTTCTCTTTGGCTGGAGCATCGAACAGGGGGTGACCTCAAACTCGGTCCTTTATGTGAAAAATGAATGCACCGTTGGAGTCGGCACCGGTGAGCAGGACCGGGTGGGTGTGGCGGAAATTGCTGTGTTTAAAGCCTATTCCAAGTATGCCGATCGGCTGTGCTTCGAAAAGCATGGCATCCCTTACAAAGATCTCGAACTCGCCATCGCCAAAGGTGAGCGCGACCAGACGCTCAAGGAAGAAATTGATGCTGCCACTCAAGAAGCCAAAGGTGATCTCATTGGCTCCACCATGGTCTCTGACGCCTTCTTTCCCTTTAGGGATGGCGTAGATGTTGGGCTCAAAGAGGGTATTAGTGCAGTGGTGCAGCCGGGAGGATCGCAGCGGGACTTCGAGATAATCGAGGCCTGTAACGAGGCGGGGGCCACCATGATCTTTACCGGCCAGAGGGCATTTAAGCATTAACTATTGCCCATCCCAGCGCCGGAAAAGTTCATGAGGGATATGAAAACAGTCCAAAACCTTACCTACGGTGTGGTGGATGAGGTCCAGAATGGTTTTGGGTTTGTGATAGAAGGCCGGGACAGGGGGCAGAATCACCGCCCCCTGCGAGGCAGCAGCGAGCATAAGCTTCAGGTGCCCTCTGTGTAAGGGCGTCTCCCGCACCACCAGAACCAGGGGGCGCCGTTCTTTCAGAGTGACATCCGCAGCACGAGTCAGCAGATTGGCGTCATACGAGTTGGCTATACCCGAAAGACTCTTGATGGAACACGGGATCACCACCATGCCCCTGGTGATGAAAGAGCCGCTTGAAATGGGAGCGGCAAGATCCGCGTCGTCATAGATTCGGCCGGCCGCCGCCTCTACTTCTTCCAGCGAGTGGTCGGTCTCCAGAAGGAAATTTTCACGCGCCCTTGCCGTGAGGACAACATGACTCTCATAGCCAAGGTCTTTCAAGACCCTGAGCATCTCCAGTCCGTAGATTACCCCGCTGGCCCCTGATATGCCCACAACTAGTCGCTTTGATGCATCAGCCATACTCTTTTCCTGCTTATGACTTTACGGTTTGCACTCAAATTCGAATTTGTTTAGCAGTAGGTCGGATGGTTTTCGCCTCGGCGGAGTTCATCCGACAATAAAGGAGACGCTCCATCTATTTGTCGGATCAACCTTGCTGGCGCAAGAACGATCCGACCTACGGAATTAGCAACATAGGGTGACAATGAAATCCTTGCAAGGGCTCTTCTACAAACTAAACAGGGTGGCCACAAGAATAACCAGACTGATCAAACCATTCATGGTGAAAAAACTGACATTTACCCGGGACAGGTCCTCCGGAGACACAATAAAGTGCTGAACCGCGAGAAAGGCCAGAATAAGGACCAACCCCGCATAGTATGCCGGCCCTAAACCAGCCATTAAGCCCACGGTAACCAAAAGCGCAAAAGTAATCAAGTGGCAGAACTCCGAAACCCTTAGGGCCCTGGCAATTCCCCATCGTTGCGGTATGGACTTGAGCATGTAGTTGCAGTCAAATTCATAATCCTGACAACCGTAGACAATATCGAAGCCAGCAATCCAAAAAAGCACCGCCGCCCCGAGAAGGAAAGCAATCGGGTGGAAACTACCAGCAACGGCCACCCATCCCCCTATGGGGGCAAGCCCGATGGCACCACCCAGGATTAGATGACTCAGCCAGGTGAACCGCTTGGTAAAAGAATAAAAGAAGGTGACTACCAAGGCCACGGGGGAAAGAATAAAACAGAGACGATTGAGTTCATAGGCAGCTAGCACAAATACAGCGGCAGAGGCTGCAACAAAGACCCAAACCTCGCTTTTCTTGAGCACACCCCGAGGAATTTCCCGCTCACGAGTTCTCTGGTTGGCAGCATCTATCTTTGCATCTACCAGTCTGTTGAAGGCCATGGCTGCACTGCGGATGCCCACCATGGCAACGAGAATCCAGAAAACCTGTCCACTGCTGGGCCACCCCCTGGCAGCCAGGAATGCACCCATAAAGGCAAAGGGGAGGGCAAACACCGTGTGTTCTATTTTGATCATTGTTAATATCAGCTTTAGCTTGTTCAGCATGGTCTAAACCTTATTCGCAGAGCGCATAGCGCTAACTCTTTCCAGGTTGGAGGTTGGAGGATCGCTCAGGTCCGCCTCGCGCACCTTCGCTAGAGGTTGGAGGCATATTAGATTGGCCTTGAATGACTTATTGCCTCAAACCTCAGCCCTCTAACCTCCAACGTCTTGTCTGCCCGCTGCTAGCTGTCTCCTGCCTGCTCGTCACTTCTGCCCTCCATCTGGCAAAAAGTTGAGCGGTACCCTTTGACTCAACTCCCCCATTTCGTAAAGCATGTCAAAAAAGAGTCTCAACCCTTTCTGTTTGTCACCATCCAGATCGTATTCTATGGTCTGCAAGTATTGCACACACTCTTGTCGGGAAAACCAGGAGCACTGGTCTACCGCCGTAGCTATCTCTTCCAGATGGCCAAGCCCGTACTCTTTTGCTGCTAGCAGCGTTGCGTGCGCTTGATGTACCAGCCCGTCTCTCTGGGCCAGTGTTTCACGACGTAAGGCCCAAACCGCAAACACAAAGGAATGTCCCGTCCACTCGTGCCAGGCAGCGCCCAAATCCAGCGCCATTACGACTTCCGGATTCTGGCGCAATTGCAAGGCATCGTCACCGATGGCCAGAACCGCCTGGACACCAGCCGGCCACCGTGAACCGCAAGCATGATAATCTGTTACCCGGTACCGCGGTGTCACGGTAAATCTGCGGGCAAACAGTAATTTCAGCAAAGCTATGGAAGTGTGGGACTTGGGCGTCAGCAGAATCTCTTGGGCTTCCAGTTTTTGTAGAGGTACCCTGGAAAGCAACAAAACTGAGCAGACCTCGTTTTTACAGCTTATTGAAAGATCAGGCAGCAATAGATACTTGTCGAAATGGCGCGCATATTCTATGGATGAAACCACTCCCAGATCTAGTTGGTCAGAAGCAAGCAAAGCGTTGAGCACAGCAGGAGTGCCATCGATAATATCGAAATCATGCTGAACCGCGCCACTCTCCAGAGGGTGGAAAATAGGCAAAGTATTAATGAAACTCACCTTGCCAACTCTAATTCTCTCAGTGACCTCTAAATCAGCCATTCCAAAGCTCCTTGGCAACCGGCCGCAATAACGGACTCGATATCCGTGGCTGCGACCCGGATGGCAAGCCATCGTTTGCTTTTCTCTAGGCTTCCGTAGTGTGATGTCAGCCCCAGGTTCCGGGCACCATGAAACGTGGCCATGGCAAGGACAACATCAGGACCAATGCCGCACTGGTCTACCAGTACGGTCATTTCCTTGAAAAGATTAAGGTCAGCGTTGCTGGCCAAACTGTCAGTTCCAATAGCGCAGGGGACTCCTGCATCCAATAGCTGCCTCACCGGCGGCAGACCATTACCAATAAAAAGATTACTGCGCGGACAGAGGCAGACTCCCGCTCGGGAACGTTGCAGCAGTTGAATCTCCTCTTCGCTCACCTGAACGACATGGACACAAAGGCTAAGGGAATCGAGAAAACCCAGCCGATCCAAATAGGTTACCGCGCCACAGCCAGGGGGCTGCCACCTGCCAGGTTCCATGCCGCCTTCTTCCAAGAGATCTCTAAGGGGGCCTTTGCCAGTGCGGAGAAAGAGGATCTCTTCCTCAGATTCGGCAGCGTGTACCGAAACAACCTTTGCTCGCTCACTGGTCCAATCTTTCGCTTCCCTGAGCAGTGATGCAGAGGTTGTATAGGGAGCATGGACCGCCAGACTCACATTCTTTTGGCCGTTTGCCAGTGCCCTCCGAGCAGGATGGGGAAGTCTATCCACGGCAGCCTCAAGACTCTCGATCTGCAAACCAAACAGTTCCACAAACGTCCGCACCACTAAGGTGCCATCACTGTCTTCTCCGGTAAAAGTGGCAGAGGAATCAATGTCCCCAACGATTCCCGTCCCAAAAGCATGCAGGGATGTCAGCGCTTGCAGACGCGCTTGTTCCCGTTGGATCTGACTGAGCCGCTCCCTAGCTGTCAGCAGACTTCGAATCCACTCAGCCATGCCGTCCTTCGCCTGAACCTGCCCAGCCAGACCGCTCAGATCCAGATGAGCATGACCGTTAACCAGGGCGGGGAGTAAGGCGGCCTCACCATGGTCCCTCGCTGGAGCCTCAAGCCATTGTCGGCGGAGCTGCTGAAATGGTCCTACGTCCAGTATGACACCGTCGGCCACCACCACCGCGCCATCTTCTATGGCTGGCTGGGTTATGGGCACAACCAGCTGGGCCCGGTGTAGAACAGGACGGGAATCAGGCCGACGCGGCGACTCGGAGACGCGGCCACGGGGAGCATAAAGGTTGATGTCTCTTGTGCTCATACTTATTTATCCTTGCTCTATGCCCCGTGCTCTATGCTCTATGCTCTTCAATGAATTCATAGCTCATGTTACGTTGCCTGGCTTCGTATCCGGCATCGGTTATAATTCTTCTAATCTCCTCAACTGACAGCCTGTGTCTCACACCAGCAGCCGCCACCACATTCTCCTCGATCATAGTACTGCCGAAGTCATTGGCACCAAATTGCAGGGCCACCTGGGCAACACCCGCTCCCATGGTTACCCAAGAGACCTGAAGGTTTTGGATGTTGTCCAGTACCAACCGGCTCATTGCCAACGTTCTCAGGTAATCCATTGCAGTGGCTGGTTTTGTCTTCAGTGCAGTGTTGTCTGGTTGGAAAGTCCAAGGGATGAAGGCGGTGAAACCTCCAGTCCGGTCCTGAAGCTCTCTCAGTTTGAGAAGATGTTCCAGACGGTGGCCAACAGTCTCGATGTGTCCGAACATCATGGTCGCTGTGGTTTTCATACCAAGGCTGTGAGCACACTCCATGACTTCCAACCATTCAGCGCTACTGCATTTGTTGGGGGAAATTTCACTGCGGATCTCATCCGCCAGGATCTCGGCACCGCCACCTGGAATGGAATCAAGCCCGCTTTGTTGGAGTCTTTTAAGAACCGCTTCAAGCCCCAGTCCCTCGGTCCGCGCTAGATGTATTATCTCGGGTGGCGAAAGCCCATGGATATGAATGGGAAAGCGATCCTTGATGAATTGGAGCATCTCCTCATAGTAGCTCAGCCGCAATCCAGGATGCAGACCTCCCTGCAGTAAGATCTGCGTTCCTCCCAAGGCTAGTGTTTCTTCAATTTTAGCTGCAAGTTCCTGGTGGCTGAGCCCGTAGCCACCCTCTGCTTCTGGATGTCGGTAGAAGGCACAGAACCGACAGCCAGAGATACAGATATTAGTGTAATTGATATTGCGATCACTCACATAGGTCACCACCGGTTCAGGATGTAGACGGAGGCGGCAATTATTGGCGAGCGCTGCCAGGGTATAGAAATCCACATTTTCCCAAAGTAATAATCCCTCTTCTCTGGTCAAACGCTCGCCTTCCCAGGCCTTTTCAGCGATAGAGTTCACAGTATAGTTTACTCCTTGATGTACTCGCGGGCGGGGATAAACCCCATAAGCGCTCAAATAAGGTTTTTCGTAATCAAGCTAGCCCTAAACAGTTTGATTAGGAAAGTGAAGGAGAACACTGAGGTCTTTCAAATCCCCCCCGCCCGCCTCGCCTGAGTCCGCCTCAGGCGGGCGATGGCGGGCAGGCCTATCCCCCCTTTGTTAAA
>JAUWKY010000118.1 GCA_030613915.1 Syntrophobacterales bacterium | reverse complement strand
CCCTAGCATGGCAATCAGCGTAGTGCTTGGCTCCAAAAGGGGAGAGACCAACTGGAGCAGTGGTGGAGGCCGCCGAAAAGCACGGGAGATGATGGTGCGAAAAGGTCTTTCTGGTTGTTCCATTTCCTCAACGCGGCTGTGGACTACGGAGACCCCCTCGAGCCCCAAGGTGCGAATGAGGTGTTTTATAAAAGAGACCTTTTTTCGACTTGCCTCCACCAGTTGAACTTCAAGCTCAGGACAACTGATCTTGAGGGGAATGGAGGGAAAGCCCGCTCCTGAACCGATATCCAGAAGCCTGCCAGAACTGTCTAGGTATGGAAGAGGAGTGAGAGAGTCAATGAAGTTCTTGATAATGATATCATTAGGATTTTTTATGCCGGTGAGGCTAAAAGTCCTGTTCCACTCCAGAAGCTCCTGGAGGTAGAGCCAGAAAAGCTCAACTTGCTGCGTGCTCAGGGAGACTCTCACCTCCTGAGACGCCTGCAGAAACAAACGGGTGAGTCTGTCTTTGTCCACCTTATTTTCCAAGGCAAAATCGGCTAAAGATCTGATCCAATAAATCTTCGGTTGTGGTCAAACCAACAATCTCTCCCAGGTGGGCCAGAGCCTCCTGTACTTCAAAAGCGATGAGTTCTGGGGAAGACTGATCATCAAGCAATTCCAGCCCCCGGTTCACTGCCTCCAGACTTCGCTCCAAGCACAGCTTATGCCGCAGGTTGGGAGCTACTACTGAGGTCTCTGTATCGAGCCGTCCCCCGAGAATGGAGAGGAAAATGGCGTCCTTCAATTCTTCCATACCATCGCCATAAAGTGCAGAGGTCTCCACGATGGTCTCTTCAGGAAAACGGTCCCTGATGGCGGCAAAATCAGGATGGGCTTCAAGGTCTACCTTGTTCAGGACAAGAAGCCTAGGTTTGTTGCCAATGTCTCTGTAAATCTGCAGATCCTCAGGTGCCAGTGGGGTACTTCGGTCCAACAGGAACAGTACCAGGTCAGCCTGAGCCAACCGTTCTCTGGTAAACTCCATGCCCAGTTTCTCCACAAGCTCCTCAGACTGGCGCAGACCTGCGGTATCCATGAGCCTCAATGGAATTCCTCTCAGGCTAAAGGATTCTTCAATAACGTCACGGGTGGTGCCAGGAACGGGAGTAACCAGGGCACGGTTGGAGCGAAGGAGCTTATTAAGCAAACTGGATTTTCCAACATTAGGCTTGCCGGCGATGATTACCGCCAGACCCTCCCGCAGGATACGACCATCCTCATAGTGCTCCAGTAATTGAGTTATGGGATCCCGTACCTGCTGACGGAAGCGTGCTGCCAGATGTTCACTTGCCAAAATTTCCAAATCCTCATCCGGAAAATCGATGGCTGCCTCCAGCATCGCAAGAATGTCCAGGAGGTGGTCACGCAGTTCTGTGATAATGGTTTGGAGCCCACCTCTAAGGTGCTCGCTGGCAAGATCAAGACTTCGCCTGGTTTTTGAATGAATCAGGTCTAAGACCGCCTCAGCCTGGGTCAAGTCAAGGCGCCCGTTGAGGAAAGCACGACGGGTGAACTCTCCAGGTTCTGCCAACCGGGCGCCAGCCCGAATCACCAGGCCTAGAATGCGGTCTAGGACAGCGAAGCCGCTGTGACAATTGATCTCGACCACGTCTTCCCGGGTGTAGGTTGAGGGTGCACGCATGAAGCTGACAAGCACCTCATCCACGGTTTTTTCAGTTTTGGAGTCAACGATGTGGCCGTGATAAAGGTGGTGGGATTGTATGGTTTCCAGAGAACCGGATTGGTCAAACAGTCGGCGGCCAATGGCCCATGCCTCAGGGCCACTAATTTTTATGATGCCGATACCGCCAGCGCCTATGGGGGTGGCGATGGCGGCAATGGTATCCTCGAAGGACTCGCAGAGTTTCATTGCTCCCGGAACCACTGGGCCCGGATGGAGGTTGGGCCTATGAGTTACGTGAAGTGGTCTGTTTTTCTCCAGAGTGTTCTTTTCTCACGGGAAAGACCACCACTTTACGCAAGGCCCCATCCCCCTTGCTTTGGGTCCGCACTTTGCGATCGTCCTTTAAGGCCAGGTGAATGATGCGGCGGTCGTGGGAGCTGAGGGGGCTGCTGGCTGCCGGTTTGCCAGATTTCTTAGCGCGGTTTCCCAAATTCAGAGCCACCTCGGTAAGGGCCTTGCGTCTCCTCTCCCGATAATTTTCTGTATCAACAACAATGTGGGCCTTCTTGGATGCTTGCCGGTTGTAAATCTTGTTGACAATAAACTGCAAAGATTGGAGGGTCTGGCCGCGCTTTCCTATGAGCAGGCCGGAGCCGTTGCTCGATATGTCCAATTTGATCCGGTCTTCCGCCCAAGTAGCTTGCACAGTGGTTGGAACCTGGATGTGGGCCAGAATGTTTTCCAGAATTTCTCTCGCTTCTTCAAGTGAAGTATCATCGCTGGATTCTTTTGGAGACACCAGGATCTTTGCTTTTCTGGTACCAATGCCGAAGATGCCGGATGAGCCTTGGGAAACAATTTCAATTTTCAGCTGGTCCGCAGTAAGGTTTAGACGTTGACAAGCCGTTTCAATGGCCTCCTCAACTGATTTTTCCTCTATTTCCATGGTAGACATGGTTTCCTCCGCAATACACAAACCGAACAGTAAAATATGCTCTCAGTAACAGTCAACAGTAGACACAATCAGGCTGTTTTTTTGTTGATGTAATACTGTTGACCAACGGACAAAATGTTGTTGACCAGCCAGTAAAGTACCAGACCGCTTGGAAAGTTCACAAAAAAGACGGTGAAGACCACAGGCATCATCATCATCATCTTCTCCATCTTGGGGTCACCGCCGGTGGGTGACATCTTCTGTTGGGCAAACATGGACACGCCCATAAGCACGGTCAGTATAGGAAGTCCGTCACCGAGATAAGGGATTTGGACTCCAATCGGGAACCGATCCGGCGCCGCCAGATCATTAATCCACCAGAGGAAGGGAGCATGACGAATGGCTATGGAGCTATAGAGCAGCCGATATAAGGCAAAGAAGACCGGAATCTGCAAGACCATAGGCAAACAGCCTCCTATGGGGTTTACCTTATGGGTCCGGTACATTTGCATGACCTCTTGGTTCATCTTTTCTTTGTCATCTTTATATTTTTCCCTTATTTTTTGCATTTTTGGCTGAAGTTTCTTCATTGCCTTCATGGACACATAGCTCTTATGGGTGAGTGGCCAGAAAAGAAGCTTAATGAGCAGGGTTAGTAAGATGATAGCGTACCCGTAGTTGTGGAGATAGCGGTTGAAGAACTTCAGACAGACAAGCAGTGGTTGCGCAATGATATCAAACCAACCAAAATTAACCGCTTTGGCAAGCCTGGGGTCAGCGGCTTTCAGAGTGTTTACCTCCTTGGGCCCGAGGTAAAGCTTGTAGTTAAATTGCTGTTGGACTCCGGGTTGAAGAGCTATTTTAGGGCCAATTAAGGTAACCCCCACCATCTGGGTGGCTGGATCCAGGGCTTCAAGTTGAGCATGATTGGGAGTTAGGTTCACAGGTAGCAGAGCCATGATGAAATACTGGCCAGTGTAGGCAACCCAATCAATGGGACCAGGAAATTTTTCTTCCCCTTTGATTTTTTTAAATTTCACTTCCTCCAATTCATTGTTTACCAAAAGAGAGGGCCCTTGAAAGGTGTAGCGGCTTCCGCCCCCGGCGGAGAGGGGCAGGCTAATGAGGCTGAGAGTGGGGGCATTTTCCCAAGGGTCGCCCAAGTTCTCAACGCTCACGGAGAGATCGATCAGGTAGCTGTCCGCAACGAAATGGTACTGACGAGTAATGCGCAACCAGCCTGGTGCTTCGTAGCTGAAGGTAAGTGTGTGGTTTTGACCCTCGCTGACCGTCACAGATGTTTTGCTATCGGCCACATAAGGGGCCAAGTTCAGCGCTGCGACCGGGCGATCCACAAAATTGAATGCCAGGGGCAAATCCTCGATCCTGCTCGTCTTGACCAGTTCCTTCCCCGGCGAATCCTCCTCTATGGTTTCCCGATAGCGTTTAAGAACAAAACTCTTAAGCCGCGCGCCGGTTTCCGTAAACACCGCACGGTAGAGCGGGGTTTCTACCCTCACGTCCCTACCTGTGTGAGCAGCCGGAGCTGGGAAAGAAGGTGTCGAGGGTGCGGGAGCTTCACTTGTGGGGATTTTAGGAACCGTAGGTTTTGCCTGGTCAGGCTTGGTTGGGGCCGGAGGAACCTGCTCAACCGCAGGTGAGGTACTGGGTGGAGCCGGTTGCCTTTTCGGGACGAAAAACTTCTCCCACAAAACCAGCACGATGATGGAGAGCACTATCGCCAACAAGACGCGTTTTTCCATACTATACAGCTCCTGCCACAGATGAGAAAGTTCGGCACAGTCAATTCAAGTACATTTATGGACCAGCCCTTTGAATCCGGGCTGAACCAGAGCAGAGATAACCACTATCGCTCACCTGAGTGACGGGCATAGAAGTCTTCTGGTCACCGGTGGTTATCAATCGGGTCGTAACCGCCAGCATGAAACGGATGGCAACGCAAAAGGCGTCGGGAGGCAAGTGCCAGGCCTCGGCCCACACCGAATGTGGTAATGGCCTGGTGAGCAAATTCAGAACACGTGGGAGTAAAACGGCAGGACGGGCTTGTCCATGGCGAAATTAAGAGTTGGTAAGCTCGAATACAGGCGAGAAAAAATGCTTTGATCATATGCAGTTGTTTCTAACTAGCACGGCCGCTAATTCTTCGCGCACGTCGTTATAAGCAAGCGTTGCCGCGTCTTTTTTAGCTACTATCACCAAGTCATGTGATGGTGGCAACTTGTGCTTATGTAAACGAAAAAACTCGCGAAGGCAGCGTTTAACTCGATTTCGCTTGACTGCGTTCCCTACCTTCTTGCCAACAGTGACCCCCAGACGGGAAAACTTCAGTCCATTTGGCCGCAGGATGATGGTGAAGTTTTGAGTATGGCGACGGCTTCCGTGGCGGAAGGCAAGCTCATAATCCTTCCGGCGTCGCAACCGTTCGTGTCTCCTGAAAGAGAATCGTCTTTTTAATAACGGAGCCGACGCTACCATACGGATCCTGGGCAAAATCTTGTTTCCCTGACTCGTGCAATTCCGTCCCAAATCTTCAGACGGCGAGCCTTTTCCTCCCCTTTGCCCTTCTGCGGCTAATTACTTTCCGGCCCGACTTTTTGCGCATGCGGACCAGAAAACCATGGGTCCTTTTCCTCCGGGTATTGCTTGGCTGATACGTCCGTTTCATTGTTTTACTATTCCGTTATGAGCCGCTTGTTCTGTCCCACTCCGATGACGGCTGTTGTATGTCTGCCTTTGCAAAGGGAAATGCTCAGAGCGGGCGCAAATATGACCATAAAGGCGTTTTTAATAAACACATAGATGAGGTTTTGTCAAGTGCTAAGGGATATTAAACAGATGTGAGATGTGGGATTTCGGATTTCGGATTTCGGAAGGCATCGGGCAGGAGAGAAACGACGCGGAGAAACGGCGAGACGGAGATTAGAGGTCAGAAGTCAGAGGTCGGAGGGACAATGCACATTGCGCAAGCCAGCGAGACTGGCGAGACGGGAGGTCGGGCGAGACGAAAAGAAGCATCTGGCATAGAACATGAGGAGATAATTTCGAAATGCGAAATGACGTGGGAAAATTCAATAATAATATTCAGCCACGGACAACGGACAAGCGGCTAAGTGCCGCTGTCTCGATTCTCGATGAGGTAATCCACAAAGGCCTGGCCCACCGGTGATCTGGAGCGCTTGTTGTGAGTGACCAAATAGAAATGGCGGGTAAGAGAAAGCCCTTTAACGGGGATGTGACATAGTTGCTCGAATTGCAGTTCGTCGGCAATTGCACGGTGCGACAGAATCGAGACTCCCACCTTGGCCTTAATGGCTTGGCGGATGGCGTCGGTGCTCCCCATCTCCGCCACTACCTTGAGTTTTTTTGGGTCGAACCCTGCCTGCTCAAAAATCTCCAACATCGTCATCCTGGTTCCCGAACCGTGCTCGCGCATGATGAAGGGGGCTTGTGGAAGCTCTTCCAACCTGATGGCTGACCGTTTCGCCCAACGGTGGTCGGGTGACACCGCCAGCACGAGTTCATCGTCAAACAGCTGGTCGAACTGTAGTTTGTTGTTCTTTATTTTAGCCCCGACTACTCCAAGCTCCAGTCCACCATCGAGGACCATGTTGGTTATTTTCATAGTATCGGCAATGACGAGCTTTATGAAAATATCTACGAAGTTCACCTTAAAGCGGCCAATGAGGGAGGGAAGGATGTACTGCCCGGGTATGGTGCTACCGCCTAGCTCCAGATCACCAGACATCTTTCCCCGGTAACGTTCAAGAGTCTGGCCTGCCTCTCGTCTGAGATTGAGCATGCGGCGAGCGTAATTATAGAGAATCTCACCAGCGCGGGTGGGCACCACCTCCCGGCCAAGGCGATCAAAGAGCCGCACCTCCAGATGAGTCTCCAAATGGCGAATGTGCTCGCTCACAGTGGGCTGAGAGAGCAGACAAGCCTCTCCCGCCCGAGAGAAGCTTTTCAGTTCATAGATCTTGCAGAAGACCTCTAGTCGACGCAGGTCCATAATACAATCCTTGCGTGGTTAACCACGAACATTAGAGTTTATAAAATAAACAGTCTGTTCCAAGGCCATATGGCACAAGGTACAAGGCACAAGGCGTAAGGCAAAGGACTAAAATCCAGGAGTCAGAATTCAGCATTGATAAGGATAAAAATTGAAACGAGTCTATCATACTACTGACTACTATGAATTAGCCCATTACTTTTTTGATCGCAACCAAAGGTTGCTCCTACATGTCGAGTATCAATTAGCAGCATTTCTGTAGGAGCAAGCTTCGCTTGCGAAAAAATGCTTCATCAATAGTACAGTTCATCCCAGAATAAGGAAATCCTTGCCCTGGTGTCAAGGCAGGTAAAAGTCCCGGTTTGTAGACCACCACTGGGCTGACTCTTGAAAACCTTTTCTCTTGACAAAGAGGAGGGAAGTCGGTAGAAAAGTATAGATTTATCTTGTGAAAAAAAGCTTTATTTGGCGCGATCCTGGCTCCGTTCCCCCGGTGAAATATGCAGGCCGGGAAGTGT
>JAUWKY010000228.1 GCA_030613915.1 Syntrophobacterales bacterium | reverse complement strand
AGGCTGATTATATAGAACTTTCACTGGATTCCGGATCTCGCCCACCTTAGGTGGACTCGTCCGGAATGACGGGTTCGGCGAATTGTGACGTAGTTTCCAAGGGGAGAAGAGATCTTTGCGGAGCTAAATACATAGGCGTTTATTAGAATTTGAGATTTATTTGTAATTTGGTGCTTGGGATTTGTGATTTCGGAATGCAAATTTCGAATTGCTGTTTTGCGATGTGGGGTGTGAGATTTAGGATTGTGGGTTTCTTACTCTTTGACGAGCAAAAAATAGAGGGCCCCCGGATGTTTGAGATGCCCCGCGGCAATGCGGCCGAAAGGACCACTACCCCAGAATAGATCCACCCGGCCCGGCCCACGTATGGCACCACCGGTATCCTGATTTAAGACATAACGGCCGAAGGGAGCCCAGCCCAGAATCACGCCGTCTTTGGCAAAGACCGGCTTCTGGCATTCAATGAAAGCAAGAGCTCCTTTAGGGAAAAGTGTGGAATCGGTGGCGACTGATCGACCTGGGGTAAGCGGAACTGCAATATTTCCGAAAGGACCTCCCTCAACTTTGCTAAAAAATACGTAGCTTGGATCGTAGGAAAAAATCTCTGCCATCTCTTCCGGATGTTGCTTCAGGTAGCGGCGGATAGCCTGCATCGACATGGCTTCCTTGGGTATCAGCCCTTTTTCAATCAGCAACCTCCCAATGGGCCCCCACGGCCTGCCGTTCTTGGCCGCATATCCAAGTCGAACATATTCACCATTTATCAGCCTTATTCGCCCGGAACCCTGGATTCGCAAGAAAAAACGTTCCACCGGGTCCGCCACCCAGACCAACTCATAACCCTGCCCGGCTAACTTGCCATCAAACTCGATATCGTCCCGGCTGTAGTAGGGGACCACCCGGTTTCCCTCAGTGCGCCCCACCAGCCTAGTTCCCTGGTATTGGGCCCCAAAAAGCCCCAGATCGATCTTGAGCAAATCATCCGGAACACCATAGATGGGAAGGCGGTAGTGGTCGTCCTGGGTAAGGCTGCCCTGGATAGTAGGCTCGTAGTATCCAGTGAACAAAACCTCTTGCTCAACATTTCGGCCCACGGACCGGTAGACTATGAACTTCTCCCGAACGCTGTCTGCAAGCTCCGTCCAGGAATGACTTTCAGCCAGCAGCGCCAGAAAGGTCTCCAGGGTTCGCTTCATTCGGCTGACGGGAACTTCCTCGGGACCGAACTTGAAAAGTCTGTCCTCAGGCAGCCGTTCGTAATAGAGCAGGCTGTTTTGAACCGCCTGCACCAACAGCTCTCGGCTCAAGTCATCTCTTTCCAGCTCCACCGATTGGGGAGGGACTTCCTGGAGAGGTTGCTCCGGCCTGCTAACGGGAGTTGCCACCCGCGACGGCCCGCAGGCTGAGGCGAGCAATATCGTCAGAGACAAAAAAAACACCAATACCGATTTGGCACTGGTGTTCAAGTCATCATTTCGGGCGAGTCGCAAAGCGCCACCTCATTTCACGTTTCGTAATCCCCGCCCGCCAGGCGAGCAAGGCGAGGCGGGCAAGCGCAATCTAAAATCTACCCTATGCCCCATGCTCTATGCTCTATGCTCTAAGTACCCATATCCCAGGACCCCAGGTACTTCTCCTGTTCCGGGAGCAGTTCGTCGATCTCAATCCCCATGGCTGCAAGTTTGAGCTTGCCGATCTCCTGGTCGCTCTCCTCAGGCACTCCATAGACTTTGTTTTCCAGCTCAGCTCCCGTTTCGGTCACATAAGAGGCCGTCAGTGCCTGATTGGCAAAGCTCATGTCCATGACACTGGAAGGATGCCCTTCGGCAGCCGCCAGATTAACCAACCTCCCTTCCCCCAGTACATTAACACACTTACCATTCGACAACAGATATTCTTCTACGCTTTCCCGAATCTGACGCTTTTCCTTGCTCATCTCGGCCAGGGCCTCCAGGTCGATTTCCACATTGAAATGACCCGAATTGCAGATTATGGCCCCGTCTTTCATAACGGCAAAATGCTCCTCCCGGAGAACCTTGATATCCCCGGTCACGGTACAGAAGAAATCCCCCAGTTTAGCTGCGTTCAGCATGGGCATCACGCGATAGCCATCCATTACCGCCTCCAGGGCGCGCAAAGGATCTACCTCGGTGACGATTATGTTGGCCCCCATTCCCTGGGCTCGCATTGCCACGCCGCGACCGCACCAACCGTAGCCTGCCACCACAAAGGTAGAACCGGCCAGCAACCGATTGGTGGACCGGATGATGGCATCCACCGTGCTCTGACCGGTTCCATACCGATTGTCGAACAGGTGTTTGGTGTTGGCGTCATTAACGGCAATTATTGGATAGGCCAGCACGCCTTCGGCGGCCATGCTTTTGAGGCGTATTACTCCTGTGGTGGTTTCCTCGGTTCCGGCAATTATTTCTTCCAGAAGATCTCGCTTCTCCGCATGGATTGTGCTCACCAGATCAGCCCCGTCGTCCATGGTAATTTGGGGTCTAACCTCCAGAGCCTGGTGTATATGGCGATAGTAGGTATCCGTGTCTTCGCCCTTGATGGAAAACACCGGGATTTTCTCGCTGGCAACCAAAAAGGCCGCCACATCATCCTGGGTGCTCAGCGGGTTGGAAGCGCACAAGTGCACTATTGCCCCACCTGCCTTGAGCGCCTGCATCAGCACGGCAGTCTCTGTGGTTACGTGCAGGCAGGCGGCGATCCGAACGGACTTCAAAGGTTTCTCACGGGCAAAAGTATCTTTGATAGCATTAAGTACCGGCATTCCATGGGCTGCCCATTCCACCCGGTTTCCACCCATTTCCGCTAATGAAAGATCCTTTACATCATATTCCATACGAACGAAGTCCTCCTTCCAATTGTATTTAGCTATCAGCGTTCAGCCGTCAGCGATCAGCAAAAGAGTGAGATCCCCTTTCCGACTTCGTCGCTATTGTCCTCTGTGCCTAGTTCCTAGTTGTTTTCTGCCTGCCTGTCCCGCCTGTCCCGCGCGCAGTCGCGGGGAGCTTGTCGCGGGGCTGCTAGCTGCCCCCTGCCTGCTTTATTAGTTAAATCCGCAATCCAAAATCCGAAATTCGAAATTCGAAATTATCTCCTGCTGCTCTATGCTTTATATTCCCGCTTTCTCTCTCAGTTCGTCCACTTTGTCAGTATGCTCCCAGGTGAAATCAGGATCATTGCGGCCAAAGTGCCCGTAGCAGGCGGTCTTCTTGAAAATCGGTCGCAGCAGCTTGAGGTGGCTGATCATGTTAGCCGGCTTGAAACTGAAGGTATCACGCACTATTTCCACCAGCCGCTCCGGCGGGAGCTTGCCGGTGCCGAAGGTATCTATCATCAAGCTCACCGGCTCTGCCACTCCGATGCAATAGGCAATCTGAACCTCGCACTTGTCTGCCAGCCCGGCTGCAACAATGTTCTTGGCCGCGTAGCGGGCCATGTAGGAGCCGCTCCGGTCCACCTTGGAAGGGTCTTTGCCTGAGAAGCAACCGCCGCCGTGGCTGCCCTGGCCGCCGTAGGTATCCACGATAATCTTGCGTCCAGTTAGACCACAATCCCCCATAGGTCCGCCGATGACAAAACGACCGGTGGCATTGATGTAGTACATGGTCTGATCGTCCAGCATTTCCTCAGGGATCGCCTTGCTAATCACCTCCTCGATAATCCCCTCCCGGAGGGTATCGTACTTCACCTGGGGTATATGCTGGGCAGCCACCACCACGGTGTGAACCCTTCGGGGAGTACCGTTTTCGTATTCCACCGTAACTTGCGACTTGCCGTCGGGGCGGAGAAAGTCCAAGGCCCCACTCTTCCGGGCTTGCGCCAGATGCTTCGTGATCCGGTGGGCGTAATAGATGGGCATGGGCATAAGAACCGGGGTTTCGTTGCAGGCATAGCCGAACATCAGCCCCTGGTCTCCGGCGCCCTGTTCCTCGAAAAGGCCTTCACCGGCGGTGACTCCCTGGGAGATATCCGGTGACTGCTTGTCGATGGAGGTCAACACCGCACAGGTCTCCCAGTCGAACCCCATCCCCGAGTTGTTGTAGCCGATCTCCTTGATGGTTTCTCTTACGATCTGGGGCATATCCACCCAGGTACTGGTGGTGATCTCACCGGCAATAATGGCCGTACCGGTGGTAACCATGGTCTCACAGGCCACTCGACATTGCTTGTCCTCGGCCATGATGGAGTCCAGAATCGCATCAGAAATCTTATCGGCTATCTTGTCCGGGTGCCCTTCTGTGACCGATTCAGAAGTGAATAGATAGTTGGTTGCAGACATTTAAAACGCCTCCTTGTTTCATACTTTCAGCCATCAGCTTGTCATCTTCAGCAGTGTCCCTGCTCAACTGCAAACTGTATATTCAAGTCAGTTTAACCCATAAATTTACTAGCCGGGCTAACCTTCATCAGCATTTTTACCCGGCTCACCACCTTGTCCTGACTGTCCCGCGCCTGATGGCCGGGAGTCTGCCTGCCCTGAGCGACTCGACCTGAGCTCGTCGACAGGTCTTGTCGAATGGGTCGAAGGGGTCGCATCGGCTTCCAGCTGTG
>JAUWKY010000159.1 GCA_030613915.1 Syntrophobacterales bacterium | reverse complement strand
ATACGTAAAAGACCCTCAACTGGGATGCTGATAGTAAACCTGGTACCTTTGTTTTTCTCAGGGACCGGGCTTTCCACCCTTATCTTGCCGCTGTGGTTCTCCACCACGATTGTATGGACGATGGCCAGACCCAAACCGGTTCCCTGTTCCCGGGTGGTAAAGAATGGATCGAAGATTTTATCCAGATCTTCCGCCGGAATGCCAGAGCCGTCATCTTCCACCCAAAGAAGAAGTCTTGAGTCTGCGCCAGCCATGGTCGCGCCCACTTCAATGCTCCCTCCAGCATCCGATACCTGGAGAGCATTGAGCGTCAGGTTGAGCAGGCACTGGGTCATCTGATTTGCATCCAAATCAATTTCAGGCAAATCTTCAGAAATGTTCTGGTGGATTTCCACTCCTCGCCCCTGAGCATCAGCCTTAACTAGTCGCAGGATATGTTCAAGCAATTCCTGAAGATCTGTAGGGGCCAGTTCCGCTTCCAAGGGTCTGGCAAAGGTGAGTAGATCGGTAACCACCCTGTTCATTCGATCCACCTCCTTCACCATAATCTCTGCGTATTCCCGATCTTTGGGTCTCTCAGCCAGGGCATGCCGCAGGAATTGAGCGAAACCCCGGATAGAACTCAGGGGATTGCGGATTTCGTGGGCAACGCCGGCAGCCAGCTTACCTACAGCGGCCAGCTTTTCCGATCGCCGAACCTGTTCCTCTAACTGCTTGATCTCCCTCAGGTCGTGGAGAATGATTACCGCGCCCTTACACTCGTTTTCTTCTTCTATGATCGGCGTTGCACTCACTGCGAGCTCCACCTGTTCTCCCGTGGCACTCCAATGCTGTATCTCTCGATCCAGGACTGCACTGCATTTGGTGAGAGTGTCCTGAATCCCACTGGCCTGGAAATCGATGACTTCTCTCAGATTCATCCCTTCGATGTTTGATTCTTTCAGGCCGAGCATCTCCAGCGCTAAATGGTTAAAAGAGACCACTTTTCCCTGGGGGTCTATGCTTAGAAGACCGTTTGCCATATTTGCAACCACCTGAGCGGTGTAATCCTGAGTCTGCTTCAAGGTCTTGTCCACCAGGTAGTAGTTCTGAATCACAAAGATGAAAAAAAGCGCACCCGTGCCCAGCGCCAGTAGAATGGCGGCCATTATCACAGCGTGGTGCAGGTCAGCTTGACGCGCCTCTTCGAAGGCCGTCATCGTTAAACCCAGGACTACGATGGCATCTGGATGAACATGAACCCCCATCATGCCGCCATGCACAATCGTGCCGCGATCCCCGGGAAATGGCGCAGAGCTAGAAAAAGGCGAAAAACGTTTGGCAACTTCATACACCTGGGACCCGTCAGTCATCTTCCTGACCCGGCTTTTCACCTGGCTGTCATCAACAAAACGAGGTTTCCAGCTTGTTCGCTTGCCAGCCTGGGAGAGATCCGAGTGATGGACAATCATCCCCTCTTCATCGCAAAGATAGACATAAGCAATATCCTCATTTTTCCCGGTTTCCTGGATGAGACTGCGAATCGCATCTTCTCCCCACATGGGCATGACCAATCCTGCCCGCGCCCCTGCTTCCAGAGAGCGCAGAAGCGCCAACCCTTGGCGATGAACGAAGTCCAGAGCCGTTCTCTTCTGTCGATCCAGATTGCGGTAGGTAGAGATGCCGATAAGCACCAGGAGCAGGAGCACTATCGCGACAATTGAGACCGCAGGTAGATACATTTTTTTTAATTGCATTATTCTCATGGTCAATCTATTTTACTTGAATTGGGCCAGTAAAGTTTCTCACTATCTCAACAGTCGCAACCAATGAAGCAACACTCATGCCTACATCATAGTTTATCCCTTCTATGCACCTATTCACCCACTCCATCTACCTTTTCATAACATGGCTCGTCACATGAGTGCAAATTTTTTTCACACTTTTGCCCAGAAATACCATCAAATGCGCATTAATTGCGCAGTTAGCACTTCCCTATTTCATAACTTTAGCAATAATTAAACAATAACAGGTAGTTGTAATGTTGGCACTGAAATTGCCATTCCCCTCAACGCAAGGCAAAAGCAGGAGGAGCGAAAATGCGACATCTTTCCGCTAGTCAGTTGATCATGATATTATTATTTGGACTAAGCATGGTGGTTTGCAGACCCCTGCGAGCCGCCACGATTATTTCGGCGCCGCCGCCCCTTGCTGAACTTATAGAAGAGGGTCTGGCCCAGAATAAAGAGATTCAGAGTCTGCAAGCCCAGGTTGAAAGCCTCAAGGAAGAGATCTCTTTTGCTGGATCTTTGGAGGACCCTCGGCTTGGCTTCGGTGTGGTTAACCTGCCCACCGACAGCTGGGAGTTTGACCAAGAGGCCATGACCCAGAAACTGGTCTTCATTGCCCAGAAATTTCCCTGGTTCGGCAAGCTGAGTCTCAAGTCTAAGAGTCAAGCTTTTAAGGCAAGCCGGCAGCAAGCCATACTGGAAGCGAAAAAGCTGGAATTGGCCCGCAAGATAGCGACTGGTTATTATGAACTGGGGTTTGTCGCCTCCAATCTGGAGATTAATAAAAGACTAACAACTATGGTGACCCAGCTTCTCAGGGTAGCGGAAACCAGGTACGCATCTGGCGAGGGTCTGCAGCAGGACGTTCTCCAGGCTCAGGTTGAACTCAGCAGACTCCTTGCTGAGAAAATTGATCTCAAGAAGCGACGAAGGACCTTAAAAGACCTGATAAACGAATTGCTCAACCGGGGAAGCTTTAGGGCGGTGACGCCGCCTCTGGATCTCAGGTATCCGGATGTTGAACCTGATTTTGAGGATTTGAAAAAGCAGAGCTTGACTCAAAACCCTTGGCTATGGGTCAGACAGGCGGAAGTGGACCAGACTTTCACGGAGATAGAACTAGCGAAAAAAGAGTACTGGCCGGACATGGACTTCAAAGTGGCATACGGTCAGCGCGAGGAAGACTTCACCGGTCGGGATCTGCCTGACCTTTTCTCCGCTACGGTAACCATCAACGTTCCTCTCTGGGCCAAGAGTCGTCAAAATAAAAAGTTGGCCGCTTCTAAAAAGCGTCATGAGGCTGCGAAGAAATCTTACCGCAACCTTGCTGAGTCCCTGCCATATCGTGTGGACGCACTGGCCACCGAGATCCGCGACACCCAGGAAAATTACGGGCTGTACGTGGATGCACTTCTGGTACAGTCAGAGCAGTGGGCCCACTCTTCTCTCGCTGCTTACGAGGTAGGCAAGGTGGAATTCAATACCATGGTCAATGCTCAGATCCTGTTGCTTCGGGCCGAATTGCAGGCAAAACGTTATCTTTACACCACCTACCAGAAGCTGTCGGAACTGGAAGAGGTGCTTGGCGGTCGTTCGCATCCATAACCGATTCAAGGAGCCTTCATTTTGTATCAATACTGCTGATTTTGGGGTCGATATCAGCCAAGCGAGTTTACACGAAGCCGTCAATAATGGAAGGAGGAAATTAATAAATGAAAAAAATACCCTTTCTTGCCTTTTGTATATTCTTTTTTGTCGCGGCAAACGCATTTGCCGTTGAAATCGCCTGGATACAGGTTCAACATCGGGAATACGGAAACGGCAAAAGTTTGAATCGACTTGGCTTTGGGTTGGTTGATGACCATGGGGAGTATCTAACGAATGCCAAGAACATCACAGAGGTAAAGCTGCATAACCCAAATAAAAAAGAGTTGAAGTTGTCAACGGTCAAATTTGCCTCTGTTGAAGAAATTTTCGGCTCTTATGATTCCATGAAAAGCCAATGGTATTACAGCAATACCTGGCAGTTCGACAGTTGGTTTCGTGCTAAGATTTTAGATCCTTTAATCCCTGGAATGTACTGGTTGAAAATTACAACCGCCGATGGAAAATCGGCCGAGCGTACGTTCGCATTCAACAATCGCGTTTCCTTGCCCATCATTGATTCAAATTCTTTCCGGCTTAATCCGGATCCATACGGCAACCTAATCTGGAGGTGGAATATTCCCATCGAACTTGGCCAATTGAGTTTAAATCACAAAATGCGGGCCAGAGCGGCCATTGATATCTACAAGAATAATGAAGACCTGGGCTATTTTTCGATAATTTTGCCGGTTCACCTGGGATATGTTTTTATTCCGCGACATGTGGTTCAACTAATGAATCAAAAGGGGAATCGATTTGAATTGAGAGTTTCCCTGGAAACCCTGGACAAAAATAACCGCACTTATTCCAAACGGTTTATGGTAAACGAAAAGCTACCGTCAGCTCCAGATCGCTGAGGTTCTGGCAATCCGGAGTTATTCATTAGGTTCTAGCATGTTAAATCACTTCTTCATCAGAGAGGTTGGAATAGGATGAAACGAGTTAGTTTGATGCTCATTATCATTATCGGGTTGCTCGGACTGAGTGTTGCCCTTCAAAAACTTAGCTTCAACTCCGGCGGTCCTGAACTGATAGCAAGCGAAGCCCTGGCTGCGAAAAAAAAGCTCAAGGCCGGCATGGTTGATCCAAAAACCGGCAAGAAGATCAAGTACTGGGTGGCGCCGATGGATCCCACCTACATCCAGGATGAACCTGGAAAATCTCCCATGGGCATGGATCTGGTGCCGGTTTACGAGGAGGAAGGGGAAGACAAAGAGCCCGCTTCCACCATCCGGATTGATCCGGTGACCATGCAGAACATGGGGGTCCGGCTGGGTCGGGTGGAGAGAAAACTCCTGACCAAATATATCCGGACCGTTGGCAACGTCACATATGACGAGACTAAGATCTTTTCGGTGAATACTAAGTTCAGCGGCTGGATTGAAAAGCTTTACGTCAATTTCGTGGCAGAAGACGTAAAGAAAGGACAGCCCCTTTTTGAAATCTACAGCCCAGAGCTGGTTAGCGCCCAGGAGGAATATTTGCTGGCCCTGAAGCAATCCAGCAGTTTGTCTGATAGCTCCTATTCCAGCATACGGGAAGGCGCCCGGCGGTTGCTTGAGGCCTCGCGCACCCGGTTGCGCTATTGGGACTTAACCGACGAGCAGATCGAGCAGCTTGCCAAAAGCGGCAAGGCACGAAAAACACTTAAGATTTTCTCTCCTGCCACCGGGATCGTCACCAAAAAGAATGCCTTTAAAGGACACTACGTGAAGGCGGGAGAACTTCAATACGAGATCGTCGATCTTTCCACCGTGTGGGTGGATGTGGATGTTTATGAGTACGAGCTGCCCTGGGTGAGGAAGGGAATGGCGGCGGAGATGGAGCTGGCCTATATTCCCGGAAAACGCTTTAAGGGCAGGGTCCTTTTTGTCTATCCCTACCTGGAGACCAAAACCCGCACCGCCAAGCTTCGTCTGGAATTTCCTAATCCCGGTTATCAGCTCAAGCCGGGCATGTACGCCAACATCTACCTGAAATCCGTGATTGCCAAAGACAGCCTGGTTATCCCCCAGGAGGCGGTGATTGACAGCGGCGTTCGCAAAGTTGTTTTCGTTGCCATGGGCAAGGGTAAGTTTCAACCCAGAGATGTAAAGATCGGTCTCGAGGGTAATGATAACGATTATCAGGTGCTTGAAGGTTTGAAAGAAGGCGAAGAAATTGTTCTTTCCGCCCAGTTCATGCTCGATTCTGAAAGCCGGCTGCGGGAAGCCATTCAGAAAATGCTGGAATTGCGTAAGCGGGTGCCCGGCGGTCACTAGAACAGCCAGAGGGATCTGAAATGGTCGAAAAAATCATCGAATATTCCATTAGAAACAAGTTTCTGGTTATCCTGATGACCCTGTTTATTATCGCCGCAGGGATCTACGCTGTCCTGCAGACACCCCTGGATGCCATCCCCGATCTCTCCGACGTCCAGGTGATCATCTTCACCGAGTACCCCGGCCAGGCGCCGCAGGTGGTGGAGGATCAGGTCACCTATCCCCTGCCCACGGCCATGCTGGCGGTGCTTTTTGCCAAGGTGGTGCGGGGCTATTCTTTTTTCGGCTTCTCTTTTGTCTACATCATCTTCGAGGACGGCACCGACATGTACTGGGCCAGGAGCCGGGTGCTGGAATATCTCAATTTTGTTTCCGGGCGGCTGCCCGAGGGCGTTAATCCGGCACTGGGGCCGGACGCC
>JAUWKY010000208.1 GCA_030613915.1 Syntrophobacterales bacterium | reverse complement strand
CACCAAAGTGAAAAATCTTCACGACCATAAAGGCAAAGAGAATGCCCAACCCCATGCGCATCAAAAAAATTGAGCCAGCTTCCATGCCTGTCCAGAGACCTTATCAATCATGTAATTGTAAGCTTGCGCCGCGCCGCATTCCCGCTAATAAAGACTATTAGCCTCTCACTGTTCCTGGGGTAGAGCAAGATATTAGTAAGAACATAAAGGAGCCAGGAGTAAATGGTGAACGGTAAACGGTAAATCGTAAAAGTCGTTAATTAGTTGATTAGAGAATTGGAGAATTAGTTGATTCGTTTCCCACAGCAGAATCTTTGTCTTCTGTCCTCCGTCCTGCTTGGCGCGCCGCAGCCATCAGGCGAAGGCGGCTGATCCCTGACCCCCGACCCCTGATTTCTTACTCTATGCTCTATGCTCTATGCCCTGTGCTCCATGCTAGCGCCTGGCGCAAAGCGGTTGGTGCTCTGCGCTTCATTGCATTTTCTTGGGCTATCGGATATGGTAAGCGCGCAGATTGGGCCCGCTGGATGCGGCCCAAATCTGCGCACCTCAACCCCCCAGCCTCTTTGTGATAAAATCCAACCATGACCCATTATCGCATTCTACTTCCCTATTTCCGGCGCAACCTGGGCATCCTTGCCATCGGCGTCAGCTCGCTGCTGATAGTCGATCTGTTGCAGCTTTTCATTCCACGCGTCATCAAGCTGGCTGTGGATGATCTCACCCGCTACCAGGCCACCAGCGCCAGATTGTTATCTTATGCCGGGATGGTTCTGGCCTTGGCCCTGGGCATCGTCGTGTTCCGCGTTGTCTGGAGACGGTGCCTGTTTGGCCATTCGCGCCAAGTTGAGGAGGCTTTGCGAAATCGTCTATTCGCCCACTTGCAGACTCTCTCTTTTTCCTACTTCGACCGGGCTAACACCGGTGACCTTATGGCTCACGCCACCAACGACGTTCAGGCGGTACAACTGGCCGCTGGCATGGGGTTGGTGGCCCTCACCGATACCGTAGTCCTGGGGACCGCTGCCATTGGCTTCATGCTCTATATCAATCCTAGCCTGACTTTGATTGCCCTTTTGCCCATGCCTTTCATTGCTCTCTTTGCCCGAACCAGCAGTAAGACTTTCTATGAGCGCTTTCAAAAGGTGCAGGCCTCGTTCTCTCAACTAACAGAGCGGGCCAGGGAGAATCTTGCCGGCATTCGCACCATCAAAGCCTATACCCAGGAAACCGCAGAAACCAACCGCTTTGATCAAACTGGCCGGAATTATATTGCTGCAAATCTCCGCATGGTAAAAATCAGTGCCTCGTTCTCCCCCATGAGTCTCATATTCACCAACCTCAGTATGGCCCTGGTCCTCGTCATCGGTGGTAAGCTTACCATCCTTAACACCATATCCGTTGGAGATTTTGTTGCCTTCAACAGCTATCTGCTCCTTCTTACCTGGCCCATGATGGCCCTGGGTTTTATGATAAATCTGTTCCAGCGGGGCTCGGCTTCTCTGGGGCGAATTCAAGCAATTTTGAACACCACTCCTGAAGCTGCTGAGATATCGGAGATACCTGAAAAATCCCTTACCCAGGGCGACATTGAAAGCCGGAGTCTTACTTTTACGTATCCCGGCTCCAATCTCCCGGCCCTGGAGGATATTCATCTAAGCATCAAACCTGGACAATTGGTGGGAATCGTTGGCCGTACCGGTGCAGGTAAAAGCACTCTGTGCCAGCTATTACCTCGCCTCTACGACACCCCCCCAGGACAGCTTTATTTGGCGGGTGAGGATATTCATCGCTGGCCTTTAGATGAACTACGCCGAGCCATCGCCGTGGTACCTCAGGATCCATTTATCTTTGCTGATACCGTCCGCGCCAACATCTGTTTCGGAAATCCTGATGCAAGTACTGACGAGATGATCAAGGCCGCTGAAGCCGCACATCTGCTGGACGAGATCCTCGCCCTGCCCCACCAGTTCGACACCATCCTGGGAGAACGCGGCGTCACCCTTTCAGGCGGCCAAAAACAGCGGCTGACCCTCGCCAGGGCGCTCATACTGTCCACACCGCTGCTCATTCTCGACGACTGCTTCTCTTCAGTGGATCTTGAGACAGAGCTCACCATTCTGGCTAATCTCAGACGTTACCTGAAAGCCAGGACTACCCTCATAGCCTCACACCGCTTGGAGGCCATGAGGGCTGCTGATGTGATTTTTGTCCTCGACTGGGGTCGCCTGCGAGAGCAGGGAAGCCACGATCAACTTCTTGCACAAAAGGGAATCTACGCCGCCCTATATCACCGTCAGAAACTGGAGGATGAACTGTATGAGGAAGCTGTGAGCGGTAAGCGGTCAGAGGTCAGAGGGTAGATTTCGAAATTAGAATTTAACTCGTCTTTATTCTTTCTATGGAGAGGCGGGAGTTAATGGAAATTACAAATCACAAAACCCAATGAATAAGGTTTCAGTGTTCAGGTTTCAGCTTCTATGTTTCTTTTTTCTGACACCTGAAACCCGACACCTGAAACCCTGAGATTTGGTGCTTGGGATTTTAGGCATTTTAGCTCACTTTAGTTCACTTTAGGCATTTTCTCTTATGCACGCTAATTACGGCTATTTTGAGGAAGACAAGCTGGGCAAGCCATACGACTGGCCCCTCTGGCGTCGTCTGGCCGGCTACGCTCGGCCATATCTAAAGGTAATCGGCTTCAGTGCCATGCTTATACTGCTGGTTACTGTCTTCGACCTCACCCTACCCTATCTGCTCAAAGTGGGCATAGATAGATATATCGTCCGGTCCGCCCGCCAGATTCAAATACCGGAGGCTCCGCCGCCTGCACTCGAACGTTTTCTTGACAAAGTCACTGGCCAACTACGCCAGGGCCCGGAAAAAGGACAATTTTTCATCGCAAATGAAGTCCTACGCAAGATGGACCCTCGGCTGCTGCACCAACTTCAAGCACAGGGCTCTATTCCGCCTCACCGTTTTTATTTCACCCCAATCGGGGCCGATGGCAAAAGACGAGTGGTGCTGGCCCACCCTACCCTTTTTCATATTGCGGATGGAATTGCATATATTGACTACCGAAATTTGGCCAATTTATCCGCTGAGGATATCTTGGTCTTACGTAAGCACGATATTTCAGGACTGTACCGCTTGGGCCTGGTCTTTGTGGCACTGCTCCTGCTGAGCGGAATCTGCACCTTTGGCCAAAACCTGCTCATGGTGTACGCTGGACAACACATGATGCACGACCTGCGCATGCAGCTCTTTGGCCACCTCCAAAAGATGTGCCTGTCATTTTTCAACCGGAATCCTGTTGGTAGGCTGGTTACCCGTCTAACCAATGACATCCAGAACCTGGATGAGATGTTCGGTTCGGTGGTAATGACCCTTCTCAAAGACGTGGTCCTGCTGTGCGGTATTCTCGTCATTCTTTTTCACCTGCGGTGGGATCTCACTCTGGTTACCCTGTCTGTTATCCCGCTCATTGTTGTGCTCTTTCGTGTTTTTGGGGTGCAGGTTCGCTCCGCCTTCCGCGACATTAGAGCCAAACTGGCCAAGATCAATGTAATTCTCAACGAATACCTTTCCGGTATCAGGGTAATCAAGATTTTCCGCCAAGAAAAAACAACATTGCGCCGTTTTGAAAACCTAAACCACGATTACTACCGCGCCACTTTAAGACAGATAATGCTCCAGGCGATTTTCTTCCCTTGTATCGAATTGCTGGCCACCACCGCAATCGCACTTCTCCTCTGGTATGGAGGCAGGCAGGTTTTGGCAGACACGCTGAGCCTTGGAGCTCTAGTGGTCTTCATCTCCTACCTCCGCATGTTTTTTGGACCCATCCGAGACGTGTCGCAAAAATACAGCATCATGCAATCTGCCATGGCTTCAGCAGAGCGAATATTCCTCCTCCTGGACGACAAAGAGCAGGAAAGATACAGTTCCACGGAAGCTAACCCGCCTGCTGTAAAGGGGGAAATTGAGTTTCAGCAGGTGACTTTCGGCTATCGCCAGGAGGAGCCGGTGCTTAAAAACATCTCCTTTCGAGTCAGGGCTGGGGAAACTTTGGCGATTGTAGGTGTCACCGGTGCAGGAAAAACCACCCTGATGCATCTTTTGGAAAGATTCCATGAACCCCAGAAGGGAACGATTCGCCTAGACGGTAGAGACATTGGTGAACTGGATCTGTCCTGGTTAAGGTCGCAGGTGGGGCTCATCATGCAGGATGTATTTCTTTTTGCCGGGAGACTCAGGGAAAATATCGCACTGAATCGCAACTTATCTTCAGAAGAGCTAATGCGGATTACAAGGTTGGCGCACCTGGAAGATCTGGTTTCCAGGCTCCCGGGCCAACTGGAGGCGGAGGTGTACGAGGGCGGTGTTACCTTGTCCACGGGGCAGCGCCAACTCCTTGCCATCGCCCGCGCCATGTCCTATGACCCGAAAGTATTAATCCTCGATGAGGCCACGGCCAATATAGACAGCGAGACGGAACACCTGATTCAGCAGGCCTTGGAACGGTTATTTCAAGGAAGAACCACCCTGGTTATCGCCCATCGGCTCTCCACCATACGTCAGGCTGACCGCATATTAGTTTTACATAACGGCCGAATTGTCGAGCATGGCACTCAAGAGGATCTTCTGTCCCGCCGTGACTTCTATTACAGGCTGCATCAGTTACAGTTTGCCTCGCCCTAGAAAATCCCCCCACCCCCCCTTTACGAAAGGGGGGAAGTCCAGGGAATCATTTCATAATTTACCCCTTTATCAAAGGCCTCCGGCTCGTAGAGCCTACGCCTCGGAGAGGGGACAAAGGGGGATTT
>JAUWKY010000197.1 GCA_030613915.1 Syntrophobacterales bacterium | reverse complement strand
ATCCTGAATGCGGGTATCAATATGACGCAAGCAGGGAGGATCCTCCAAATTCAAGTCGGTGGGCATTCCCACGGTCATAACCATCTGATTATTGCGAAACCCATGGCTCTTATAAGTATCGATCACCGTCTGGATTTGATCAATTCCTGCCCCTCCAGCCAACCGTTCACCATAGGTGTAGTCCTCATCGGGCTCTTTATGAGGTGTCATGAGATATGGCAGGTAGTCGTCAAGGTAGTCTTCTGCCACCGGGTTGGGAATACCCAGATGGGCCGGGATATCCGGTAGAAGCGGCCTTACCCCGGGGTGTTTAATGTGAACCGTTACATAGTCCAGCTCCATTCGCTTTTGTCCAGCATAGGAGCCGCGATCAATTGCAAATTCCCGCCCGTGATCAAGCAGATTCCAGATAATCTGAAACCAGGAATCGGGAAGCGTGGTTGCCTCAATGAAAACAGGCCTCAGAGTAACCTTCGCCATTGCTTTCCCCCTCCCCACCTGTGGCAACGAAATTCTTTACTGGCATCTCAATTGCCGTGAACCGTACTGCACCATGACTGCATAAGGCTCTACCCTAACGTTGCATACCCACGCCGAGGGAAAACGCGTCAGAGTGCGCCAAATGTGGACGCGCGCAGGCTAGGACAGGATGAACAGTACTTGACCGTACGTGAGATCCTGTCCGAGGCGAGCACGCTCTCAGATGGCGCGTTATCACGCGAGCGCAGCGATTTTTACCGGTTTGGGTATGCAACGTTAGGGTTAAAGACACGGACCCTGTAATCTCTGGTAATCTGCTGAAACAGCTAAGATGAGCTCCCCACAAGGGAATCATCTTGTTCTTGCTCTTGAAGCAGTTCACCTCGGACACTCACCTTGACGGTGTCCACCGGTATCGCTTTACCACTGGCTTCCAGGGCCTTGTGTACCACGTGCAACAGCCCGGCACAGCAGGGGACCTCCATGTAGCCGATAGTTATTGATTTGATTTCATTATTGGCAAATATTTGCGAAAGTTTGTCAATATAAAATCCTGTATCGTCCAGCTTGGGACATCCTATCGCCAATATCTTCCCCTGAAGGAGTTGTGAATGAAATCCTCCCATGGCAAAAGGAACACAATCCGCTGCAATGAGCAGCTCGGCCCCATTAAAAAAAGGAGCGGATGCAGGCAGCAGGTGGATTTGCACCGGCCAGTTTTGCAACGCCGAAACTGGAGCCTCACCTTCCTGTAATGGTGCGGCAGAGGGTTGAGACTGGAGATGCACCAGTTTGGCCCCGGGACAGCCAGCTTCCAACTCAGGCGGTGATTCTTGTGCTTGCTTCCCCCTGAGCGTTTTGAGGTGCTCTTCCATGGCCTCTTCGTCAAAGGGGTCTGCCTCTTCCATTACTATTGTGAGGGCTTCCTGGGGACACTCGCCGATGCAGGCACCCAGACCGTCACAATACATCTCTTTGATAATCTTGGCCTTGCCGTCGCGGATTTCCAGGGCTCCTTCTGCACATTCTATAACGCACAGCCCACAACCGTCACATTTTTCCTCATCAATTTTTACAATATTCCTCATTGCCATAATGCACCTCCGCTTATGTTTTGACTATTGCCCGCAATGGTAAAACACCCTTCGCGGCGATGCTTTGATCTAAGTCAAATAGCGGAACCTTTGGCAAAGCTAACATGGTATGAAGGGGGCTGGCAATGAAAAAACTTTAAACAAAGTTTCCCCTAGAAAGCTGTAAAAGCCTTTTAAAAATCGCACTAGGTCATTATAATGGATAATCTAGAAGATATCCGAAGAGGGTTAACTTTGACCGTCGAATTGTTGGACGCTTCCGTGAGTCTTGGAGAGATCGAGGAGAGTAAAGCATGGCAAAAAAAACATTGGTTACCGTCAACGAAGTCTATCTCAAAAGTGACCGCAGTTCGGGGAACATGGTGGTACTCAAGGAAAACGAAGAGGACCAACATCATTTCATCATGTTTGTGGGAGATTCGGAATTTGCCGCTATCGCTAAGGAAAAAGGCATGGTGGAGCCAAAACGGCCCTTAACTCACGACCTCTATTTGACAATTAGTGACAATCTCCCGGTGGAGTTTTTGCGGATAGAGATATCTGACATGGTTGAAAACACCTTTTACGCCAAGGTGTTCTTTCGTGCCGGTGGCACGGAACATTTCGTTGACTCTAGACCCAGCGATGCAGTGGCCCTGGCCCTAAACAGAAAAATACCCATTCTCGTCAATAAAAAGCTGCTCCGCCGAGAACTGACGCCTGAGGAGATTAAGGAATATGAGGAAATTTGCAAGACCGTAAAGTTCTAACCCGGCTCCTGCTCCCGGATGACTCGGATCTGGGTAATCGCTTTTTCGAACATCTCCTCCACCCTAAAACGAAAAGTTCGCCATTGCACCTCTTCTCTCATCTCGGGCAAACGGCCAAAAAGGGTTAGCACAAGCCCGGCGATGGTCTGGTATCCGTCTTCCGGTAGATCCCAAGTCAGCCACTTATTCAAGTCGCGTATGGAGACGCTACCATCCACAAGAAACGATCCGTCGCTCTGTGGCAGGATCCGGCGAAGAAATTTGTCATGTTCATCCTCTATTTCCCCCACAATCTCTTCAAGAATATCTTCGAGAGATACGATCCCGACAACCTCACCATATTCGTCCACCACAAAGGCTAGGTGGATCCGACTTTTCTGAAAGTCCACCAATTGCTGACGAAGCGATTTGCCCTCCGGGACATAGCTGGCCCGCCGCATGATCTTCTTAAGTGAAAACTGTCCGGGCGTGTCCGTCCACTTGAAAAGATCCTTGATATGCACAAATCCCGACACTTCGCTCTTGCTTTCCTGATATACTGGATACCGCGAAAACTCACTTTTCTTCACTCTAGCTACAACCTCTTCGTAGGGCGTGTCGATCTCGAAGGCAACAACGTCTCGCGTCGGTAACATCACGGACTCAACCGGAATCTTATCCAGGGCCAGAACCCCCTGGAGCATCTCCTCATCCCTTTGCTTCAGAACCCCCTCCTCAGCACCGACCTGAATCATGGCAGCAATTTCCTCAAGGCCCAATATGGGCTCAAGACCAGACTTTTCCAAGCGCAGCAGAGCGATGAGCTTGTTACTCACCGCTGAAAGTACGCGTACTATTGGATAGAGCAGCTTAATGAGAACATAGATGGGCTGGACTATGAGAATGGACATCTGCTCTGGATAGTAGGCTGCAACAGTTTTGGGAGTGATCTCTGCGAACACAAGGATGAGCAATGTCATAATCAGAGTAGACCAGATGACTCCCCCTTCGCCGACGAACTTGATGGCGATTGAAGTGGCGAGAGCTGAAGCCGCCACATTCACCAGATTATTTCCCAAAAGGATCGTTCCGATAAGCTTCTCCGGTTCCTTAAGCGTTTTTTCCACCAGTCGCGCCCGTCTCCCCTTCCGACTAAGGTGACGAATGCGCCAGCGATCAACGGCCATCAGGGCGGTCTCTGAACCAGAAAAAAAGGCAGAGGAGGCAATCAGAAACATTAGCCCCAGCAGTACGAACGGCCAGTCAGCCAAACTCATAGTATCTCCTTTTCTCTGCACAAAAGTGGCATGTTACTGTACCCAACAATTGAAACTATTCTCTGTGATACGAGCCCTACTTTCTCACTCCAGTAATCCGAGACCCCTAGTCTCACTTGCTTCTAGACATTCTCTTTGGTATATAGAATCCGAGGGTTGGAGTGCTGTACACGGTTTTCCTTCGCCTCAGAAGCCTCTGCTGCGTAAAGAAAAAACAGGCCTTCTTCCAACCAGCAGGGGCTTTCTTGTGTGAGGAGGTGCATGAAGAATGACACGAGATGAAGAAAGAATACTGAAGATTGCCAAGGAAGTAGTAGTGAAATTCATTGAAATCGGTCGGGTTTCCCCCACTCAATTTGAAGGTGTCTTTCAGAGTGTTTTTCGCACCATCAAATCGAACGTAAGCTCCGATGAGTCAAAGCAGTAGAGCTGTTTACTGGCGATAACTCCTGTTGCGCCGCCAGCACATAATTCTGTTGCCAGATACTAGATTAGTATACGGGGTGGTAGCATTTTTTACAACCAAGAGTCCTGCTCCAGAAGTTTCCCCAAGAATGTTATTAGCGACACAGGCCAAGGGGAAGGCTAGTCCACAACGAGCAATTCGCGCCATTTGATGGCAGTGTCGCTTTTGAAAATGCACCAAATCTTCATGCTGGCCTTTGCGGGCTCAGAGTGGAAGGAGAGGTGGCTCAGGTGCTCGTTGTTTCGCAGCCTCCCCCTTGGCCTTCCTGGTGTTTCTTCTGTCGTCCCAAGCCTGGTTTTCAAAAAGAGCGGCCGCGGCTAAAGCCGAAACCGCGGCCGTTCGTCCTGGTCCAGTTCACTCCTGCCATAGACCGAGATTGTTTTCGCCTCTATGCTGACTGGAGAGCACTTTCCATGTGGCTGAAGATATCATTAACGCTCTTGATTTTTTCTGCTTCCTCATCAGGGATTTCAAGGTTAAATTCTTCTTCCAACGCCATGACCAGTTCAACCACGTCCAGGGAATCAGCTCCTAAGTCGTCTACCACGCTGGCCTCAGGAGTTACATCTCCGTGATCAATTCCCAATTGATTGCAGATAATCTCTACGACCTTATCTTTCATTGCAGTTACGTCCATACTTTCTCCTCCAGGAATCTTTTCAAAATCAGATTGTTAATCATCAGTGGAACAACTGTAAAAACTAATATCGACCTCATCCGTCTTCTGTCGCTTTCGACTGGGTAAAGTTCCATCATAGGTACTGCGGTCTACATCCTTCGAGGGCATCCCTCCTTTCTCTTCTTGTTTGTTCAAATCATCCTGGCCAAACTCTTTTCCGCCACCTGACTTGTGGTACTGAGAGGTGCTTGGTTCTAATCGACCCCTCAGCCAGGGAGGTGTCACCTGGGCTGATTCCCAGCCGACTCCCCTGGCAACTCA
>JAUWKY010000192.1 GCA_030613915.1 Syntrophobacterales bacterium | reverse complement strand
CAGACCAGCCGCAAATACACCATACCACTACTGGAATTTTTGGACGGTGTGCGCTTTACCATCAGAGTAGGAGATGTGCGCCGCTTAAGGCAAAAAGGGAAAACGCAGAGCGCTTAGCGCCAGGCACAGAGCGGTTTACGCAGTAGGCTATTGGTACTCATAAAAAATAGATTAAACATTTAATAATTATAAATAAATTTAGATTTTCTTAGAAATAACTTTAAGTTCATAATTTGTATTTCAGAGGCTTCATCTGGACCTGGAACATTGCAGGTGAGACTACTATTCTTGAGTAGTTCATAGTGCCCAGTGCCTACTGCTTACTCCCCTATGCCCACTGGCCCCCTGGGGACTTCTAGGGTGCCAATTATCTCATTGATATCTTCAAGGCCTTGTTGGCGGAGGTAGTCTTCCAGCCCGTCGATTATCTCCAAGGTGATGCCTGGATTGACGAAGTTGGCGGTGCCTACCTGGACAGCCTGGGCACCTACTATCAGGAACTCCAGGGCGTCTTCCACGGAGACAATTCCTCCCAAGCCGATCACCGGCACCTTGCTCACCTGTACAACTTGCCACACCATTCTTAAGGCGATGGGTTTGATGGCCGGTCCAGACAGTCCACCGACCACGTTTGCCAGCCGGGGCCGGCGGGTCTGTACATCAACTGCCATACCGGCAACGGTATTGATGAGTGACAGGATGTCGGTACCAGCATCCTCGACCGCCTTAGCAATAATGGTGATGTCAGTCACATTGGGGGTGAGTTTGGTAATGACCGGGAGGTTGGTTCTGGACTTTACTGCGGATACCACCTGGAACGCCATTTCCGGGTCAGAGCCGAACGTCATTCCGCCCGCCTTAACATTCGGACAGGAAATATTAATCTCCAGCCCATCGATGCCCTCCTGACCGTCCAGCGCCGCAGCCAACTCCCGGTACTCTTCCACTGTATTGCCGAAAAGATTAACAATTACAGGGACGGACAGCGGCCTCAGCCAGGGGAGTTTTTCCTCCAAGAAAGAGCGAAGGCCCACATTCTGCAAACCGATGGAATTGAGCATGCCACCGCACGTCTCCCAGATGCGGGGAGGGGGATTGCCGGAGCGGGGCTCTAGGGAAATTCCTTTTACCACAACCGCACCCAGGCGCTCGGGAGGAACCAGCTCAGCATACTCCTGCCCATAGCCAAAGGTGCCCGATGCCACCATCACCGGGTTTTTCAAACGCAGTGGCCCTAAGTCCACTGCCAGGTTTACCGGTTTGTCACTGGTCATTGGATCAAATCCGCATAGCGCCTAACTGGGTAAGCTGGAGTTATCCGTTAATCGTTATTCGGTGCTCTCACAAAGAACGGTAGTCTTGGCGTCCATTACAGGGTGCCAAGAGTGGTTTTTCCTAATAACTAATAACGTATAACCAATAACGAAAACTTTTACTCCCAGACGATCTCTTCGCCAGCAAAGACGGGACCGTCTTGACAAACGTTGAGGTAATGTGGGTCCTGGCCATCCTTTGGAGGACGACATCTGAGCGAACAACTCAGGCAAGCCCCGACACCACATCCCATCAAGGCCTCCATAGAAAGCTGAGATGGGATACCTAACCGGGCAGCCATCTCTGCCACCAGTCGCTGCATGGGATAGGGACCGCAGGAATACATTACTTCCGGCAATTCATCCTGTTGGGACAGCCACTGTTCCAGGTGGCCGGTGACCAGTCCTTGCCGACCTTCACTGCCGTCTTCGGTGACAAGTCGCACTGCAAAGCCCAGATCCTTGAAATGCTTGACACAGACAAGATCGGCAGCGGTTTTGCCGCCGAACCACAAGACGAAAGGACCTCTGAAACCTGAGCTGACCAGGGTTTCTGCCAAATGAGGTAGAGGGGCAATGCCAATTCCCCCCGCAACCATGAGAACTAATCCATCCTTATCCGGCACTTGGAAACCGCGACCCAGAGGGCCTAGGAGGTTCAATGATCCGGCTGCCTGCATATCGGCAAGCAGCCGGGTACCGCGTCCGACTACTCGATAAAGCATCTCGAACGAGGTAGGGGGATCGTTATGGTGGATCCGGTGCACGGCAAATGGTCTTCGCAGCAAGGGATCGAAGCCCTCTTGCACCCTTACCATCAGAAACTGCCCTGGCTGGATACGAGCTGCGATTTCAGGACAGAGAAGACCCATATGGTAGAGTTCGGGACTCACCCGGTCGTTAAACAGTATTTCAGCGTTTCTTAGCAGCATAATGGCGTTACTTTAAAAGCCGTATAACCAAACAAGTCGAACCAAGTTTAACCAAAGAGTCCACAGAGAGCACGGAGAAAAGATAGCAAAATCTTTATGAACCCTTTGTGTTCTCCGTAGTTCAATGCTGTGACCTTAGATCGTTGTTACCATCTTTGATACCGATGACCACCGCAAAGCGGCCGGTTTCGCCTTCGCCGCGGTAGGAATAGAAAACCTCAGGATGACACTTGGTACAAAGCCCGGAAACTTCGATATGTTCCCTGAGTAAACCGGCTTCAATGAGTTGATACTGGCTGATGGCCCAGAAATCGAAGTAATTTTCCTGTACCTGAAACCGAGAAAAATTAGGCGGAAGTTCCTGTCGCCAGTTACGAAACTCACCACAGCAGGGGCCCAGCGAGGGTCCGATTCCAGCGAAAATGTCTTGGGGGTCGCAGCTAAAGTGAGCCTGCATCAGATGGACAGCATTGCCTGCAATGTTCTTAACACTACCGCGCCAGCCCGCGTGAATAATGGCAACCACTTTTTTCTCAGGATCGTAAAGCAAGATTGCCTGGCAGTCGGCGACTTTTATCATCATGAGGAGGCCGGACAATTGGGTAATGAAACCGTCTTTGCCATGCAGGGGGTATGGAATTGTAGGGTCAAGGCGCGGGTGCTCACGCAGAACCACGATGTCGCCGCTGTGGCTCTGTCGGGCGGAGATAAGGGAAGAACAATCAGTAGCAGCTTGCACCCGGCGCACGTTCTCTCGAACCTTGCCGGCCTCGTCTCCGGTGTCGTAACTTATGTTAAGACTGGCAAAAGGCGGCGAGCTCACCCCTCCCAGTCGGGTAAGAATGAGGTGTTCTAATTCTAGAAACTCGCTTAACCGATGAAATGTATAATAGGGGATGGAGTTTTCTACGTGAGGCTGTAGAGATTTTGAGCCGGGGAGCACAGTGATGGCTGATGTGGCCATGGAACTAGATTTCCATTTCCAGACCCTCCCGGGCCATGATGATTTCCAGGTTTAGATTGCCCTTAATCATCTCGTGGTAACGAATGGTCTTGTCGTAAATCTCTTGCAGCTTTTCATCGTTGTAGGAGGGCTCATGATGGAAAAGAATCAACCGCTTGATGTTGGCCTTGAGAGCGATATCAACTCCCACCATGGAGGAACTGTGGCCCCAACCTTCTTTTTCCATGGCGTCCTCAAGGCTGAATTGGGCATCAAATACGAGGGCCTCACTATTGGCATAGAAGGAGATGTATTCGTCCATTTCCTGAGGGCTGAGGTCTTTGTATTCAGCGTCGGTGGCGTAGACAAAAGCACGGCCGTTTTTCTTGATCCTGTAAGAGAATGAGCCGCCAGGGTGTCGCAGTGGCATGCTATTGACCGTAAATTCGCCAATGGTCATCTCAGTGTCTTTTTGAAGCTGTACAAACTGGACATCGGCAGACATGGTTTCCAAGCTCACCGGGAAATGGTCAGGGTGATGCTGGTCCTGAAAACGTTTCTTGATTCGGGGGTGACGGCCGTAGATAAAAACCTGATTGCCAGCTGCATATGCGGGTGTAAAAAAAGGGAAGCCCATTATGTGGTCCCAATGGGTATGGCTTATCAAGAGGTGGACCGTGCCTTGACCCTGACCGCAAGGTCCCTGCATGAGTTCGATGCCAAGTTGCCGGATGCCGGAGCCGGCATCAAGTATTAATTTGGTGTTGTCACCGCAGACTTCCACGCAAGAAGTGTTACCGCCGGTGGTGGTTCGTTGATAGTAGGGTAGGGCTCTAACGTAGTTTTCTACCGCCTCGATATCATCCAGGTCCACACCACTGGCGCCACCCAAAGCCTGTACGATCTTATTCTCGATTTCGGTTGGAGGGATGGGTGCTGGAAGCGATCCCCGCACACCCCAGAACTTCACTTTCATAAGAACCCCGCTGTAACCATGGAAGAATGTTTCCTTTTTACCCTCCAGCTTTCAAGATGCCGTAGTCTATCACAAAATTTTTTTCCGAATCAATTCAAAAAAGCAGAGCTTCCAATCACCCCGCTCCTCGTCAGACTCTTGCGGCCAGACAAGCTCATAGCATGCAAGTCGTGTTCCATGATGGTGATTGTGGTCATGGAGGGCGTATAGTGGTTTCCGCATGCTGCATGGCCAGAGTGGGCGTCTGTGTTTGTGGTGAATTTCGTGCCAAAGGCAATGTGATGTGACAGAGGTTTACTTTGTGTTACCGGCGCGAGAACAACTTGAGAAGCTCTTCGTGAAGCATGTTCTTCTCATTTCGCTCGGGGGCTTCGGCAGGCCGTGCTTTCTGGGGTGCAGTGGATCTATTGAACTCTCGCTTGGCTCTTGCCAGGACACTGTCTTCACGACCGAATACTTCACGCAGTTCTCTTTCCACCTTCTCTTGCTCTCTGGCCCAAGTTTCCTTGAGACTCTCGGTGGCGCTCGAACTATCATAGCTGGCTGGCCGGATTTTGGGCTCGATGGCTGTGGACGATTCCTCAGCTGGCCGGCGGCGTCCAGCACGGCGAAATGCTAAAAGGAGAAAGAGCGGCAGAACCACATAGACAATGGTTTTGAACATTTCTCTTCCTTTGGGATCAGAGAGCCATTTTATTATTTTTTCTACTATCTTATCGGTATCCATGGGCAAGACTCCTTGCCGTTATCCCGGTCTATTCATCAGGGCGAAAGGAGTGATTTTCGACCATCTTGCCGCCGCTGATTCGCAGAACCTATAATACCATTTACAGTTTTTCCGAATAGTACTCGTTTATTCGTATTCTAGGGGTAAGTGTTGAGAGTGTCAAGGAG
>JAUWKY010000288.1 GCA_030613915.1 Syntrophobacterales bacterium | reverse complement strand
TAATTAGAAAAGCCGAAACTCGGGTTCCGCCACGGTGCCTCGCACCTTAAAAGGCAGAGGCTTGCCCCGATTGAGAAAGGCTGCCGCCACCCGTCGTTTATCTGCGGGAAGGTTCACCATGTCACCATCTAGCTGGCCCTCTCCCGCCAGGTTCAAAGTGCTTCCTGCCAACCTGGGCTGAAGTATTACTTTGCCACTCACAGTTCCCTGGAATCCCTGCCCTTTAAACTCGCACTCGGTAATCTCCAGACTCCCACCAGAGAGTTCAATGGTAGCAGACACCTCGAGTCCCTCCAGGATTCTTGTTCTCAAATAGGCTGAGTCTATGGGCCAGCTTCCTTCTTCAAGCTTGAATTCTCCACCGCCGCTAGCATTGACAAGATCGCCAAGGGGTCCTTTCAAGTTGATGTCTCCGGAAATCTTCCCTGAGACTTGTCGGCCAAGCAATGTAGAGACGTAAGATTGACCTTCCAGCTGGATCTTTTGCCCCCGCACTCGCAGCTGGTAGTTTCGAACATCATAAAATGGAGTCAAGCGAACGTCCCCGGACAGCGTGCCTCCATAAGCCTGACTGCGCAGGGTGAAGGCAAGCCTTCCTCTGAGCAATGGCAGCACCTTAAAGCGCAAACGCACCTGGTTTACTTCAAAGAAGGGTTTGCTTTCCGGTTCCATGGTTCTCACAGCACATTTTGCCAGCTTCAATCCGAATGGTAAGCTAGGGGACATATCGGTGATCTCAAACTTCACACCCAACTGCGCACTGGCAATCGCAACCAACCTTTCTTGCAAGCTCTGGTAGGGGAACTTCCACACTATGAGGATCCCGGCAAAAACAAACCCCCAGAGAAAATAGCCCAACGCTCTCTTTGTCACTACGCGTTTCATGCTCAATAGCCGACCTATAAACCTCAACGGGCGGGGTAATTCCCGCCCTAAGTATCTTTTAGCGCATTCTAGGTTGTGTCAAAACTCAAGTTGCCGGGTGCGACCGTCGACCCCGTCATTCCGGAATCCCGAGGCCGTCGGGATATCCGGAATCTAGAAAAAAACTATCATTTCTGGATACCGGATCTCGGCTTCGCCTCGTCCGGTATGACGATCAGTGCTACTTCCGAACCCCACAACATTAACTGCCTGCTTGTCCCGAGCGTAGTCTCGGGGCTGCCCTACGCCTCCTTGCTGCCCCTCACCCGGGGTGCTTGGCGCAATTTACGAGTTACCACCACCAGGTTCACTTCCAGCTGAGACTTATCTCGCTGTTGTGGCCGGATAGTAAGTCTCCTGATGCGCACTTGTTCTGGTGCCGCCTCAATATGGTAGAGGTAGGGTATCAGCCGGTCCAGTGACACCCCCTTTAGCCGCATTTCAACCTGTTCTTCCTGATGCATGTCACCGAGTGATTTCACAGAGGGCCGCATGAATTCGATCTGCCCTTTTATCCCATCGCGGCCGGCCAGCCCTTCCAAAAATGCAAATAAGGTAAAATCCTGCCTACGATTGCGCAAGTTCTTCTCAACTCGAACATTTTCTACCTGCATTTTCCGGTACAGCTGCTCCAGACGAACTAGTTCCTGTAAACGCTTTTCGCTCCGGTGGATGTTTGTCACTAACTTCGCTCTTCGTCTGAAAATGGGGCGTATCAGCCACTGGCTCACCGCAAGGATTGCCACCACGGTAGCCGCAATCCAGATCAGTTGTCTTTGATTGAGCCTTGTCATGAACCTTCCCCGGTGAGCTGAGGGCGGTTCAGTTCCAAGCCGAACTGCACCCCCTTACCATCTTTGGCCGCTTTCGCACCAGTGATAGTCACCTTGTCAAAATTGTCCAAAGCTGTTAGCCGGTTTTTCACTCCATCAACGGTGTTGAAAGCGTCTGCTTGCCCACTCAACCGGATACGCTGATTGTCTACTGTCAGAAGGCTTATGGTCACATTAAGGTCAGCCGGGATTGCTTTACTGATAACACGCAGTAACTCCACGGCCGAATGATAGCCGCCTTCCTCACCAAAAAGAGCTACCGACTGACCCAATTCATTGATCTTGGTTTTGACAATACTGGCGTATTGCGACGACTGAACAGATCCCTTGAATTCGGGTACAGTACGGCGAAACACTGCCTCAACACTCTGGTTGAGATTGGTTAGCCTTCGCTTCTTGGTATAAACATCCATCCCCACCGAGCCGAGCCAGGCAAAAGCCACAAGCGCACAGGCCACTAAAGCGTAACTCAACTGCTGTCTCCACTTGACCAACGGGTTCTGGCTACCCACCTCTTCAGCCTGAAAGTTGAACCCTGCCCTTCGACTTGTACCTTTAAGAGCCAAGCCAGCTGCCACCGAAAATAATGGTGCAGCCGTGAATTGGTCGCCAAATTGGCCGAGTAAAGCCAGCTCCTCCAGGTCACTGAGGCAGCGTACATCCACCCCGAGAGCCTCTTCCAAAGCTCCAGCCAAGCCTTCTATGAGGGAGCCGCCGCCGCTCAAAATCACCAACTCCGGCCACAACTCTCGTTCCTGCACCTGGGCTGCCGTCAATGAGAATTCTATTTCACGGGCCAGTGACTCAACCTCGTCCATCATAGCTTCACGAATGGCAAGGTGCTCGGGCGATGTTGCCTCCTGATCAATCCCAATGGCAAAGAGGCGCTCCATACCCTCATCCACTGACATCCCCAGGACTTCAGCAATCTTTTTGGAGAAGTGACCACAACCGGTCATAAGAGAGCGCAGATAAGTGTCCACACCCCGGTGTTGGTACAGCAGATTGGTTTTGTGATGACCGATATCCAGAATCACTGCCCGCTCTGGGAGGTGAGCTTTCAGTTCGCGAGCAATAAAAGTCAAACCGCTGCCGTCCAGGTCAACCACCTCAGGCTCGATGTTGACTTCCTTGAGCGCGGCGAGCAAAGGATCCAAAACAATTCTGGGAAGTGCTGCTGCCAGTACACCCTGGGAGCCGGCTTGCCTGGATTCCGTGGTGACAAAGTCCACCTGAACCTCGTCAAGGGCCAAAGGCAGGTCAGGCTCCATTTCGAACTGGATTACTTGGGAAATCTTGCGTTGATTGGAAAAGGGGAAACGAAGCCGCCGCAGAAACGCCTCGTGGGTGCCCAGTGCCACCATATAGCGGTCGCTTTCAAGATTCTCTTCGGCAATGAGATCCGCTAGTGTACTGGCCACTTGCGAGGGATCTGCATCTGCAGGTAAGCTGGCCCTGGCATACCCTGACACCTGACTCGTTCTGAAGCCACGGGTTACCTGGACCACTTTGATACCGCTGCCGGCGATATCGATTCCTAGGATCTTCTCTGGCATGGATAAAATCACCCCCACTTAGATTACAGCAAAATCCGGGCCATTCCGCTTCGTTAGTAGCCTGGCCACCGGGAAAGCAAACAGTCAAAGAAAATCCGAAATCCGAAGCACTAAATCCGAAACAAATTCAAATTTTCAAAATCCAAATGATCTAAACATGATAACTATTTTAACTGTAGGGCCGGTCACCGTACCGGCCAAATGAGCCAAGTCTTGCGTTCGAACTCTTTATAGGCGGGTGC
>JAUWKY010000051.1 GCA_030613915.1 Syntrophobacterales bacterium | reverse complement strand
GAAACCCCATGGGGAGGCGGCCCACCACAATCTTGGTAACCGGAGCTCGAAAAGAAAGCTGCCCAAAAGGTTCCGAACTGAATTGGGCGTCCACTCCATAATCAGTAAGCAGGTCTTCTACCCGGCGACCCTGTTCCGCTGTACGACAAACCAGGAATGGGCTCATCCCAGATTCTTGCCACTGTTGGAGCCTTTGAGCCAGTGGTTCTAGCAACCGCTGGCGCTGCTGATGATCTTGAATTTTCTGCTGCAGCCCCCTGTGATCCCCTAGGCGGAAGTGGAGAACTTCCGAACTTTTCCCATCAGAAGCATGCTCCACTGGCAGACTGGACTGTAGGATTTGAGGGTAGGATTCAAGCGCTGTATCTATTTCCGCCTCATTGAGCAGGTAAGTTTCCGGGGAAAGAGTCCAGCGGGAGTTCTGACGAGCAACATCCCGGTCTCGGTCAGCTTGTTCTAAAAGCTCGACTACCGTCTTTTTGATACTACCTGAGTTGCTTTGCACCACGAGGGTTGATAGTGGCAGGTAATGGAAGAGAGTCTCGAGTCTGTCATAATAGAGTGGCAGTAACTGCTCAATGCCGGGGAAGTGGCCCAAGCCCTTCACACGTTCCTGCCAGAGCTCCAGGTCGCCGCGCCACCTGCCTTCCTCCTCCAGAGCTTCTTTTAACGAAAAAGCAGCCCGTTGCTGCCTAGAGGTAGTGAGCAGTACTTCGTGGGCTGGCACTATGATCACATCGTCCAGATGTTCACTGGATCGCTGGCTGGCTGGGCTGAAGAACCGAATTGACTCTAAAACCTCATCAAAAAACTCCAAGCGCAGGGGTTGGGGGTAAAGCGGAGTATAAAGGTCAATAATGTCGCCACGTACGCTGAGATCACCCACTTCCTCCACCAAATCGGTCCGGTAATAGCCGATGGAAACCAAGTGGGCTATTAGCTCTTCCCGCTGTATCTCTTCTCTTACAACCAGATATCTGCTGGCGTCCATGCAGTGTCGACGAGGCAAAACCTTTTCCATTACTGCTTGGGCCGGGGCCACAATGATTGTTGCTTGGCTGCTCGCTGCAGAGGCGTAGAGAACGGCGAGTCGCTGAGCTTGCACATCAGGAGCGACAAAGGGTTCCGCTGGCATGCGGCGATTGGCTGTGGGAAAAAGCCAAAGGGGACATTCCAGGGGGTCCCCCCGCCAATGTTCAGCAAGGCCGAGAAAGAATGAGAGGCTCTGATGGGCTTCCCAGGCTTGTTTCGGCGAGGCAGTAATCAACAGCAGCGTCCGTTTCAGGCCTGGAAGCATACGTGCTAGCCCATAATAGAGTCCCCATTGGCTCAGGCCCTGGGCAAAAATCTTCCGACTGCCGCTGGCAATGGCAGCGGCCAGGTCTTCAAGACGAGCACCACCAACCAGGTGTTGCCAGTCGTCAGCCAACGGTACTTCGGTGGGGGTATCGCCCTGTAACATAAACGGTAGTACTCCACGGACTGAAAACGATATAGTCGTCAAGCATCTCTTGACCGACTATAATCAAAATGTGAGAAGGGCACAGAAAATGACAATATAATAGCCTGGAACAGGCAGAGAAACTAACGCATTTACCGGACAAAGGCAAGAGAGTAAGTGGTCAGGAGTTTCCCCATTAATATTATCGTCGTTAGACAAATGTGGTGTAAGGTCAAAAAGTTATGGGTGTGAGGAAGTGAAATTGACTGAGTTGGCCGGCGACGGGTCATGGGGGAGGCTACTCCACCACGAGCACGATTCGCACCATTTATCAGAGTATCTTTTGAGAACGCATCAAATCTTCATGCTGGCCCTAGCGTGACAAGAGCTGCAGCAAAAAAGGTGGCTCAGGTGCTCGCGGTTTCGCAGCCTCCCCATGACCATGACTTTTGTACAATTGTCTAAAAAAATGGGGAAATTCCTGAGTAAGTGGTGAAATATCCGGGCTAGGTATAAGAAAAGGTTTTCTCCTGGCATTGACAGCGTTATTCTTTACTATCTAAACCCTAACGTTGCATACCTGCGCCAAGAAAAAACGCGCAAGAGTGTGCCAGATGTGGCTGCGCACAGGCTCGGACAGGTCGAGGCGTACTTTACCGTACGTGAAGTCCTGTCTGAGGCGAGCACAACCGCAGATGGCGCGCTATCGCGCGCGCGCAGCGGTTTTTGCCGGTGTAGGTATGCAACGTTAGGGTAAAGTTACCTGAGCTTAGCGGGAGGATTCTGTGGTTGCAGAGACGCAAAAAAAGAGATGGCTGAGTGCTCGTGAGCTGAGCCTGGTGGCTCTTTTTGCAGCCTTCACTGGCATTGGTGGCTTCATTCGAGTTCCCATTCCTTTTGTGCCGCTTACCTTGCAGACGCTGATGGTCATGTTTTCCGGCGTGATTTTGGGGGGACGACTGGCCGCTCTCAGTCAGCTAGTCTACATCCTGGTAGGGTTGATGGGCATTCCCATTTTTGCCCATGGGGGTGGACCTGGCTATGTGTTACAACCCACCTTTGGTTACCTGTTGGGTTTTGTCTGTGGAGCCTATGTCATAGGCCGTTTCACTGAAAAGCGAACCCCCTTGACTCGCTCTTTCCTCTGTGTGGCTCTGGTGATCGGCACCATAGCAATCTACATTCCGGGAGTAAGCGTTCTCTATCTCAATTTGAACTTTATTCAACAAAAGGCTGTTTCGCTCAGTACAGCCATGAACATAGGATGTCTTGTGGTTCTGCCCGGAGACTTGATCAAGATTGGCGTAGTGCTCTACTTCGGCCCTCTCCTGCGCCAAAAAATCCAGATGTCTAGCCTAAGATGAATCTTTCTGGTTGACTGGCCCTTGGACTCCATAAGAGGTGGAACTCCCAAAAATCCTTGCTATTTCAGCACGTTTGTAGTAGTAGAGTGCCAACTCTATGGCCTGTCCGTTGGTTGGTTGCCCTTAATTGTTCATCCCTATGATCGGTTACGAGTTCGGCCAATTTTTTGAGGATGGAGTGTTATAGTGGGTTCGGACAACAAGGAAATGTTGCGTTCTCTACCGGCGGTTGACGAATTATTACGTCAAGAAGCTATCAGTGAGGCAGTGGAGACCTATCCTCGCACGCTGGTGGTGCGAGCGGTACGGAACGTTTTGGACCAGAATAGGCAAGCCATCCTGAACGGAAAAGCCGCCTTTGACTCGCAGGAATTCGAGCAGGCTAACTTGGTGAAAGAGATTCTCGCGGAAATACAGCACCTGGCCTCTTTTACCCTACGTCGGGTTATTAATGGCACAGGCATCATCGTCCATACCAATTTGGGCCGTTCACTTCTTTGTCAGGACGCCTTGGACAGGCTGCAGCTCATCGGTAGCGGCTACTCCAACTTGGAGTACGATCTGGAGGTGGGGAGAAGGGGTTCTCGCTATGTCCATGCCGAGGCCATATTGTGTGAAATAACTGGCGCAGAGGGGGCTCTCGTAGTCAATAATAATGCGGCCGCAGTGGTGCTTGTCCTCAACACCTTGGCTCAGGGCAAGGAAGTTGTGGTGTCGAGAGGACAGTTGGTTGAGATCGGCGGCTCATTCCGGATTCCCGACATCATGTCTCGGAGCGGCGCTCGTCTCAGGGAGGTGGGCTGCACCAATCGGACCCACCTTTCTGACTATGAAGGAGCTATCGGTCCGGAAACCGCACTCCTGCTGGATGTGCACGCCAGTAACTACCAGATCGTCGGATTCACTGCTGAAGTGGGTCTCGAGGAACTGGTGGAACTGGGGCGGAAACATGAAGTCCCTGTCATGCAGGATCTGGGCAGCGGTTGCTTGGTGGATGTTACTCCTTTTGGGCTCCAGGGAGAACCACTGGTCCAAGACACGGTCCGTTCTGGTGCGGATGTAATTACCTTTAGTGGTGATAAACTATTGGGAGGCACGCAGGCGGGAATTATTTTGGGGAGGAGAGAGTTCATTGCGGAACTGAGACGAAATCCGCTCACCCGTGCCCTTCGAGTTGACAAGTTGACCCTGGCGGCTCTAGAGGCCACCCTCAGGCTCTATCGAGACGAAGATGCTGCCATCCAGGCCATCCCCACCCTTAAAATGATTGCCACCGACCAGAAAACTCTGATAGATCGAGCCCAGGTTTTGGTAAAAGCTCTGCGGGCCAACATCCCTGAGTCAATTGAAGTGACAATAATGGATGGCTCCTCGATGGTAGGCGGTGGAGCCCTGCCGACTCAGACACTTCCTACCAAACTGGTGGCCATCAGCTCCAAAGAAGCGTCAGCGGCCCGCTTGGAGGCTCACTTTCGAGGGTATGTGCCGCCCATTATAGGCCGGGTGGAACAAGAGCTCTTCTTGCTGGATGTAAGGACTTTGCAGCCAGGCGATGAGGAGGTCATCATTGCAGCGGCTGCCAAGCTGGAGAGCGTCATTTGATTGTTGTCCGTGGTCCGTAGTCGAATTTGTGTAGATCTTGGCAGACAGCATCTTGAACAGCAGAATATCGAACAAAGAATTTTGAATAATGAAATTATGACAACTATGCTATGAGGATTGCCATGGGACTCTATTCCACTGAGCTGACTCCGGCGGATACGATGGACCAACAAAGTGTTTTCCAGCAAGAGATGGCTGATCTGCTGGGCTGTCGACAACTCACCATTCTTCCTCCTTTCCCTGACTACAGTCTTCTGAGCCAGAACCATTCTCCGAAAGCTCTGTTGAAGGTAGTCAATGAAGTGATTCTCAGCCGGCGACCTTCCTATGAAAAGGAACTCGGCTGGCTTCTGCTTCCCCTGGTTCGAGGTGAGGGAGTGGTGGGAGTTCTCTTTGCTGAAGAGGTAGACCAGAAGTGCGCGGATGCTGAAAACCTGCTGCTTCTGGAGAGACTAGCACGCCTCTGTATTGACAGATTGCTATGGGAAAAAAGAGGTTGGAGAGATGGGGAAACTTCATTGTGGCGGCGAGAGGTGTTGATGAAGGAGGTAAGCCGTGTAATTGACCTGGCAGAGAATGGTGGCAGTTTGACTCCCAGGCGATTGCTTGGCGACGGCCCCAGGGTAGCGCAATTTACCTTCATCTGTTTTACTGTCACCCCAGCCCCGGAGCCGTGGGCTGGAGCCGGGCCAATCTGGAAGCAACTGGGTCCGCAACTGGCGGAGTCCCTGCCAAATGAGGTCCTGGCGGCACACCTGGGAGGTGGCTATGTTGGAATCTATTGGCCTAAGGCAAATGCAAAAGATGCTCACCTTTGGGCTGAGCGGCTGCACCAAACCCTGTGTGGCAGTGACAGGGAGACAGAGAGAGGTGGCGAGGAGTGGGACCTGGCGGCGGGGGTAGTACGTTTCCCTGAGGATTTTTACGACGATGGACCCTCACTCCCCTGGGAAAAGAGCGATCTCGGGGTGGAATTGACCGCAGCCGAGGAAGTGATTCGACGGGCAACCCTGGCGGCGGAGACGGCAAAGAAGAAGGATGAGAAAATATTGGCCTACCAAGCACTTCGTGAACGAGGGTTGGTAAAATTAGAGTCAGCCATTGAAAAGCGGCTATCCTCCTTGGTTGCCGACGACGAACCGGGTGCTCTCCTGTTGGTCAAGCTAGACGATTGGGAGGTGTGGCAGAGGCAACATGGCTCAAAAGGGGCTGCACATCGGGCTAAACGTGTCCTGGCGGCGAGTGAAGGTGAGTGTCCTGTAGACGCTGTAGTGGATTGGGCGGGACCAGATCGGTTCGGGGTGTTTTTGCCCGGCGCAGATGCTGATTCTGCCGAAGAACGGGGGAGGGCTATTCGTCAGCGAGTAAAATCGGCATTGAGCACTACGGTGCAGATGGGTATCAGCGTTTATCCCTGTCTGGGTTTTGCCAAGCAGGACATGCTGGACAACGGCCGCAAGGCACTGACCCATACAGGGTTCTTCGGGCCCAATACCCAGACTCTCTTTGACGCGACCAGCCTGAATATCAGTGGAGATCGGTTTTATGAAAGCGGGCGGCTGGAAGAGGCAGTGGAGGAGTTTCAAAGAGCCCTGACCTTGGATCCCGATAATGTGAATGTCCACAATAGCCTTGGGGTTTGCTACGCGAACATGGGTAAGTTCGAGGAAGCAGTCGCTGAATTTTCCCGGGTAACCGAATTGGAACCCAACGATTTCATGGCTCATTACAATCTGGGCTGCGGACTGCTGAGCCTAGCACGCAAGGGCGAGGCTGAGCACGCCTTCAGTCGGGCTGCCGAATTGGAACCTGATAATGCTGCCGCCCATTTCCAGCTGGCAAAGCTGTGCAGAAAGCAAGATAGGCTGGAAGAGGCCCTGACTCACCTTGGGCGCACCGTAGATCTGAACCCCAATTGGGCTAAAGCTTGGCGATTGTTTGGTGAGTGTTTTCTGGGGCAGGGTAACCACGAAGAGGCCATGGATGCTTTCAAGAAGGCTCTCAAGATCAATGGGAAAGATGGGGCTGCTCTGAGCGGTCTCGCTCTTTTGTATGGACGTACGGAGACAAACCTGGAGGTAGCTCTTTCTCTAGCCCGTCGCAGTGTTGAACTGAATCCTGCCAGTGCTTTGTTTGCCCAGAGATTGGTAGAGCTACTGATACAAAACCGAGAATTAGAGGAAGCCCTGGCACAATGCGAGCGAGTTGTGGCAATGGCCCCACAGGACGAGCAGCTTCGTCGACTACAGGAAAAGATCACTGCAGCTCAGCGGGTATCAACCTCATAGCCGTTGGCACTCAGCGCGTTCAGCAGTTCCTCAATGTGGTTCAAGCTCCTGGTTTCCACCTCCAATTCTACTCTACTTAATTCCACAGGCAGATGGTGCCCCAAGCGATCGTGGTAGACGTGAAGAATGTTGCCGCGGCAGTCAGCCACCACCTTGATAAGGTTAGCGAGGGCACCAGGGACATCCCTCAGTTGCACTGAGAACCTCATGATTCGATGGCTCTTGAATAGCCCTTTCCGGAGGATTCTTGCCAGCAAATGAGTGTCCACGTTGCCGCCGCTGATAACGAGAACCACCGCCCGGCCGCGCAGGTTACTGAGTTGCTTGCCCGTGAGTGCTGCCAGCGGGACTGCGCCACTTCCTTCGGCCAAAATCTTTTTGCGTTCCAGCAACTCGAGCATGGCGGTGGCGATCTCTTCCTCCTCCACGGACACCATATCGTCGACCAACCGCTGTATAATGGCAAAAGCACGTTGTCCTACTTTTTTTACGCTGATACCGTCTGCAATGGAATACTTGGCTGGAACATTGACAGGTTTACCCAGCTTGAGAGCAGCCATGGCCGAAGCGCAAGCAGCTGCCTGCACGCCGATAATTGATGTTTGCGGGCGAAGGGATTTTACCGCAGTGGCAATTCCGGCAATGAGGCCACCGCCGCCAACTGGAATCAGGATTGCTTCCACCTCGGGTAACTGAGAGACAATCTCCAAGCCAATGGTCCCCTGGCCGGCCATGATATCTTCGTCGTCATAAGGGTGAATGAAGGTTTGGCCTTCTGCTTCTAAGGTGCGGGCCTGGTCCAAACTCTCTGTCAGGCTTTTGCCGGCGAGGATCACCTGGCCACCGTAAGATCGGGTGGCGAGCTGTTTGCTGATGGAGGCCCATTCGGGCATGACGATCGAGGAGGGTATGGACATCAGGTGCGCAGCATGGGCTACTCCCTGAGCATGGTTACCTGCTGAGGCTGCCACAACGCCCTTCGGACCAAGGGTGTCGCGTATTTTTGTTAGCTTGTGGTAAGCCCCACGGAACTTGAATGAACCGGTCCTTTGGAGATTCTCCAGTTTGAGATAGACTCTGGCATCAAAACTACTGCTGAGGTAATTGGAATAAACCAGCGGGGTTTCGAAGGCGATGCCTTCCAGGATCGCTGCGGCTTGGTTGATTTCTTCAAGGCGAAGCATGGTTTTATTCCTCAGGATGTTCGATTGTGAGAAGTCGGCAATAGCCAGTGAACGAAAGGTGTGAAGTCTGACACCTTAGCCTAATAACAGAACAGGGATTGACCGTCAACTCTGCCATGTATTATCAGAGTTATCCTCATTTCTGGCAGAGCTTCAATTGTGGGAGAGTAATAGGTTTTGTCCCAATATGAACCGGAAGGAGATGGACATGAAAGTAAGGAAAAAGCGAAGGAGTGGTTTGTTGGTTTTATATCTGGCAGCGGCACTGTTCAGCGTGAGCGCATCTGGATGCGCGTTTGTTAATGTAACCCTTTATCAGCCAGCATTACCGTTACAGGAGAAGGTTATTGAAGGGGAAGGACCGGGCAAAGTACTGGTAATGGATATAAGCGGAGTCCTAACCTACGACGAGAAGAAGAAGGGCGGCAGTTTCAAAGAACAGGTAAACCTGGTTGCCAGAGTGAAGGAGGAACTGAGAAAGGCGGCCCAGGACAATGAGGTAAAAGCTCTCGTTCTTCGCATCAATACACCGGGAGGAACAGTCAGTGCCAGTGATTTGCTGCACCACGAGATTATGCAGTTCAAGAAAAAAAGAAAGGTCAAGGTTGTTGCCTGTTTCCTCGGAATGGCCACATCAGGAGGTTATTATGTTGCCAGTGCGGCCGACCATATTGTGGCCCAGCCAACTACCTTGACCGGCAGTATAGGCACGATAGCATTTAAATTCAATGTACAGGGATTAATGGAAAAGGTAGGCGTTGAGGAAGAGACGGTGAAGTCAGGAAATAAAAAGGACATGTGGTCTCCCTTCCGGCCAGCAACGAGTGAGGAAAAAGTGATTTTTCAACGCATCATCGACGAGTACCAGAGTAAATTTCTAGAGGTGGTTCGAGCGGGAAGAAAGAACATGACTGACTCGGACCTGACCACGGTGAAAGACGGGCGAGTCTTCTCCGGAACCCAGGCGTTCAGACTTCATTTAGTAGATGAGTTGGGTTACCTTAACGATGCGGTAAAGTGGGCAAAAGCCGCGGCGGGGGTGCCGACAGCTCAGGTGATTATATACCATCGTCCTGGAACTTATGTGGACAATATCTATTCCAAATCACAAGGAGAGGCATTGAGCTGGGCGGACCGGTTGCAGCAGGGAGAGCTGCTGCCCCAGGGGCCGGAACCACGCTTTATGTATCTTTGGGTACCTTAACCCGGATGAAATCGATGGGCCGAATGAATCTTTCTCTTGCAGCTCATAGCTGAAAAAGGTTGAGGTGGCAGGGCTGCCCTCCTGTATCCTTCGTAAAGAACAGGAGTTTCCCCAAAAATTGACAGTTGATGCTTGTCAACTGAGGTAAAGAGGTAGTTTACTCTAATGTTAAAATGAAAATGCTTTGCTGGTGTCTCTTCAGTCGTTCCAAGGCTCACGGTCTGGTCACTTCAAGCCCGGCTGTGACCGGGGGAAGGCACCCCCTCCCTGTTCCCCGTTCCTAAGGAACGGTGCCAGGGGCTCCCCCAGCCACAGCCGGGGAAGTGGCACAGACCTTCCGCAGTCACTCTGAAGAGACACCAGCAAAGGCATAGGGAAAGGCTGCGGAACAACGAGCATCTGAGCAACCTATATTTCGGTATCTCAGCCCGGCTTGAGCATGCATGAAGATGTGGTGCTTTGTTAAAGGGACATTGCCATAAAATGCTGCGAATTGCTCGTTGTGGAGTAGGTTTCCCCTATGCCTGGGTAGCAAATGACATTCTTGGGAAAACTCCTG
>JAUWKY010000097.1 GCA_030613915.1 Syntrophobacterales bacterium | reverse complement strand
CAATTATCCGTTCCATCCTAATCTGTTTACCTAGCATGTGCAACTCCTTTTCCCCTGATATAGAAAGCCAGAATCATGTACAGGTACCAGGTGTCAGGTTTCAGGTGTCAGGGAAAAGAAAAAAGCTGAATCCTGAACACTGAACACTGAAACCTTAGTCATTGTGAATTGTGATTTGTGATTTGGAATTTCTATTCCTCCAATACTCCAAAGCAACTTACCATCTTTACCGGCAAAGCGTGATCTTGGACTGGCCCCTGAAGACCAGACTTTCTAAGACTAAACAAAAAAGCCGCGGCCCAAGGGCTGCCGCGGCTTTCAAAACACATTCACAATAGCTATGGGATCAACACCTGCGCACAGCCCCCTCGTTCGCCATGGTGACGAAATAATAATAGCCGTAAAATGAATAGGACTGTCGCTTCATTGTTACCCTTAGACTATATCTCAAATGAGTCTGCCAAGTTAGACTATACCGTAGGAAAAGTCAAGTTACTTTTCTGAGTGCATGGTCCTTGACAATTTACGCATAATTATGCGAAGTTAGCATATCTAGGTCCACCAACCGGCTCGGCTGTGAGATAGCTCTTTTGCTTCAGGTCACCACTGCTCTAGAGGAGATTGAGAATGAGCGATAAGATCATCAAAAAGGTAATAGCAAAGGTTGAGAAGATGTCCGCATCAGGTGAAGAGTTCAAGGACAAAGAGTTACAAGAGTTTGCTATTACCATTGAAAATCTTCTAAAAGAACGGAGCCGTAAAGAGCAGGTTCTCGCCCTCGCCGCGGCCGCTTTAGCCCTGGACGAGTACAAGAAAGGATTGCAGAAGCGCACTGAATACGCCAAGATGGGTGGGCTCAAAGAGAGGGAAGCAACCTTACTGGAGACCTTGGACCAGATCGATAAAGAATTGGAAATGGCCGTAACCATAAAGATCCATGAACACACCTACCAAGAGAATATTGCCGATGAGCTCACAACGGCCATTTTAGGACATCTTGAACCCACTCTGGGCCGGGGTCAATGGCATACCCGGGAGCAGGAAGCCATAATGGCAATCATCTCCAAGGCGATGAAAGGTTATCTGGTGGTCAAGACTGCTCGCCCATAGCACAAACTCTCACCTGAGTTTACCAAAGAAATCTCCCACCGCTCTGGTTCCGTTGGTATTCAACAATCTGAGGGCCTGGCTTCCCACCACAGCTATTTCCACTTTACCTCGAAGAAATTGCACATCTTCTTTGGAGCTAACCCCAAAACCCAAAGCCAGCGGCAGTTGGGTTGCTTCCCTACATCGGGCAAGGAATTCATCCAGTTCAGAAGAAAAATCGGTTTTGGCCCCAGTTACCCCCTTACGGGCAACACAGTAGAAGAACCCGCGGCCAAAACGCGCCAGGTAGTTGATCCTTGCGGACGAGGATGTGGGTGCAAGAATGAAAATAAGATCAATGTTATTGGCTGTTGCAGCAGCCATGAAGGACTCGCCCTCCTCCGGCGGTATGTCGGGAACGATAGCACCACAAATACCTGCCCCTCTCGTCTCGGCGAAGAAACGTTCCTCTCCTCTTTTGAAAACAACATTGTAGTACGTCATGAAAAGAAACGGGATATCAAATGCGTCCGTGATCTTACGGGCTAATCTAAAGCAGTCATCTACCCTGACGCCATCTGCGAGGGCAGCCTGATTTGCTTGCAGAATCACCGGGCCGTCAGCAATGGGCTCAGAAAAAGGAATCTGTAACTCCATCAGGTCCACGCCCGCCTCAACAATTGTCTGCACCAGCTCAAAAGTCTCCTCAATGCTAGGATAACCCATCACTACATGGGCCATGAGCAGGATGTCCTTTTCCTTCTGCTTGTTACGAATATAGTCTTCAAGCACGGTATTCCTCCGCCTTCGTGGTAATGAATGACTTCCAGGCTGTATCTCCCAAAGCGTCGGCAATGGTGAAAATATCTTTGTCTCCGCGCCCTGACAGATTGATTACCACCACCCCATCACCGTTCATCTCCGGTGCCTCGCGAAATGCTCCGGCCAGAGCGTGAGCTGATTCCAAGGCAGGAATAATGCCCTCTTTTCTCATAACCAGCCGGGTCGCCTCCAGCACCTCTTCGTCGGTTGCCGCCTCAAACCGGATCCTACCCTCTTCATGATAAGCGGAGAGAATGGGTGATACCCCGATGTAATCAAGTCCGGCCGCCACACTGTGCGTCTCCAGCATCTGGCCGTCATCGTCCTGTAAAAAGTAGGTCTTATAGCCCTGGGCCACGCCGACGCTGCCATGCCCTGAAGCCAGCCGGGATGCGTGTTTGTGGGTCTCCAGACCTTGGCCCCCAGCCTCAACGCCTACCAGTTCCACTTCTGCATCATCAAGGAAACCGCTGAATACCCCCAGGGCATTGGATCCCCCACCTACACAGGCGTACACTCGCGTGGGTGCGCGGCCGCTTTGTCGGAGTATCTGCTCTCTCACTTCCGTACCAATGATAGACTGAAAATAGGATACCATCTCCGGGTAAGGGTGAGGTCCGCAGGCAGTGCCCAGTACATAGTGTGTAGTGTCCATATTCGCGGACCAGTCGCGCAGGGCTTCATTTATGGCATCTTTCAATATTCGGGCTCCATCTCTGACTGGTACAACTGTGGCACCCAATTGCTCCATCCAAAAAACGTTGGGCCGCTGCCGTGCCACGTCCACCTCTCCCATGTAGATCGTGCATGAGTAACCGAACTTGGCAGCCATCGTTGCAGTGGCGACTCCGTGTTGCCCCGCCCCCGTTTCGGCTATAACGCGGGTCTTTCCCATTCTTTGCACCAGTAAACCTTGCCCCATAACATTATTGAGCTTGTGAGCACCGGTGTGATTAAGGTCTTCACGTTTTAGATAGATTTGGGGTCCGCCAAAATGGCGGCTCAAATTTTCTGCGTAAGTCAGAGGTGTAGGTCGGCACGAATAGGTGGACATCAGACTTTGATAGGTTGACCAGAAAGCTGGATCTTCCTTGACCTCCTGAAAACCGAGCTGCAATTGTTCGAGGGTGGTGCTAAGAATCTCTGGAATAAATGCACCGCCGAAAGTTCCATAGTAGCCAGTCTTATCCATAATCACTCCTCATTGAATGGCTTCTCTCATGAACTGTGCCATTTTCTCGTGATCCTTGGCTCCCGGACTTTGCTCCAGACCACTGCTGGCATCAACAGCGTAAGGCTTGACCATGCTGATGGCAGCCGCCACATTTTCTGGGTTTAGACCCCCTGCAAGAATTATCCTTCCGTATCTTCTGGCCTTTACAGCCAATTTCCAATCAAAGGTAATACCTGTGCCGCCGAGCTTGTTGGGTACGTAAGTGTCGAGTAACAGGGCGTCAACAACATTGACATATTTCGACAGATTGTCGAGGTCATCCCGGCTTTGCAACCGCACCGCCTTTATCACCCGGCGATCGAAGCTGCTGCAGTAGGTAGCAGACTCATCACCATGAAACTGTAGGATGTCCAGCCCGCAGGCAGCGGCTGTAGACAGCACCTTTTCTGGGTCTTCATTGACAAAAACCCCCACTGTCTGAACCAGGGGTGGTAGGACCTTGATGATTTCCCGTGCTCTTTCGACCGAGATTCGTCTGGGACTGGGGGCGAAAACAAAGCCCAGGGCATCAGCGCCAAATTTGGCTGCAGCCAGTCCGTCTTCTTCGTTGGTAATACCACAAATTTTAATGCGCACGGCCATAGAGGTTACTGCATCTTTCTAGTTTTAGAAAATGCGAGATCTGTCAACTCCTCCCCATTAGTTCACGCAGCTTTTGACCTGGATCCTCTGCCCGCATGAGACTTGTTCCCACCAATACCGCATCAACGCCCGCCGACGCCAAAGACTGTAAATCGCTCTGTTCTTGAATACCGCTTTCACTCACAACCAACCGATCTGACGGAATGCTGGGGCGTAACTTGAAGGTAGTATCGAGGCTCACCTGAAAGGTCCGCAGGTTGCGGTTGTTGATGCCGATGATGCGGGCATCCGTTGTCAGCACCCGCTCCATTTCCTCCTCATTATGAACCTCAACCAAACAGGCCATACTCAGATCACGAGCCATGGCCAATAGCTCCAACAGATAGCTTTGCTCCAGGATGGCTGCAATGAGCAGCAGTGCGTCGGCGCCCGCGGCACGTGCGGCGACAACCTGTATGGGATCTATGATAAAGTCTTTACAGAGAATCGGCAAAGAGACCGCCGTCTTCACCTCCGTCAGATATCCTAGTTTACCCTGAAAAAAATCCTCTTCGGTAATCACCGAGATGGCTGCAGCCCCTGCCTTTTCATAACTTGCCGCGATCTCTGCCACCTCAAGATTCGCCCGGATCTCCCCGGCTGAAGGCGATGCCTTCTTGATCTCAGCTATGACAGCCGGTTTACCCCCGTGCTCTAGTGCAGCAGTGAAGTCGCGTGGTATTGAAGCCAGAGTAGCAGCTTTCTCCAGCTCGGCCTGGATCGACTTTCTCTTAAGCTCGATCAATCGCTCCTTCTTGCGTGCAACAATATCGTCAAGAATCATGATATTTCAACCGGTGTATTATTGTCTGTTCGTGATTTTTTTGAGCGCTTGCAGCTTCTTCAGAGCTTCGCCGGAATCGATCGCCTCAGCCGCCTGTTTTATGCCCTCGCGAAAATTGCCAGCCACCCCTGCCGCAACCAGTGCAGCAGCAGCATTAAGTAACACAATATCTCTCCGGGCACCCGGTTCACCTTGCAGCACATCCAGCACTATCTGCCCGTTTGTCTCTGCATCCCCGCCTTTGATCTCACTGATGGTTGCGCGAGGTAGACCGAAATCTTCTGGTTCAATGGTGTAAGTAGACACCTCCCCATCTTTCAGCTCACTCACAAAGGTGCGACCAGTGATACTGACCTCATCGAGGCTGTCCTCACCGTGGACCACAAAGGCACTCCTGGAACCTAACCTGTTCAATACCTCGGCAAGAACCGGAGTAAGCTCTTTGTCGTAAACGCCCAGCACCTGGACGTTGGCTCCCGCCGGGTTGGTCAGGGGACCCAGTATGTTAAAGATGCTGCGGATGCCTATCTCTTGCCGGGGTCCAATGGCATACTTCATGGCCCCATGCAAAGCGGGTGCAAAGAGGAAACCGATTCCCACCTGACTGAGGCACTCTTCCACCACCTCCGGAGGCACATCCAGGTTTACTCCCAACTTCTCGATGACATCGGCGCTGCCGCAGAGACTCGAAACCGAGCGATTTCCATGCTTGGCGACCCGCAGACCGCATCCTGCCACCACGAAGGCGGCAGTGGTGGACACGTTAAAGGTATTGGTGCCATCACCACCAGTACCGCAAGTATCTACGACGGTCTCCAGATCTAGATTGATATCGTCCCGGTCTATGCTCACCGCAGAGCTATCGAAACCGATCTTGGTGGCTTTTCGTCGCATGACTCGGGCGGCTCCAGTGATCTCTTCAATGGTTTCACCCTTTAACCTGAGTGCGGTGATGAAGGCTCCGATCTGGGCTGGCGTCGCCTGGCCGCTCATGATTACGTCCATTGCACCTTCCATCTCCTCTTCGCTCAGATCCATGCCATCGACTACTTTCTGGATGGCTGTCTTCAGCATGGTCTCCTCCTCTTGCAAGGTTAGTAGCATCGATTCAAAGATTGAGGAAGTTCCTCAAAATATTCATACCTTCTTTGGTGAGAATCGATTCTGGGTGAAACTGAATTCCTTCCACTGGATACTCCCGATGCCGCAACCCCATGATTTCACCGTCCTCAGCCTCAGCAGACACTTCCAGACCAGAAGGTAGACTCTTACGTTCCACTGCCAGGGAATGGTAACGGGTTGCGGTAATGGGGTCGGGCAAGTCACGGAAAACACCCTTGCCGTCATGGCTGATTTCTGAAGTTTTGCCGTGCATGATCCGGGCTGCGTGCAACACCCGGCCTCCGAAGGCGGCCCCTATGGCCTGGTGTCCCAAACAAACGCCGAGTATGGGCACCTTGGGGTGAAATCGTTCAATCATGGAGATGGTGATTCCTGCCGATTGAGGAGTGCCTGGGCCCGGCGAAATTACAATTCGCTCCGGTTTCATGGTCTCAATCTCATCCAGCGTAATTTTGTCGTTCCGGTGTACCTCCACTTCAGACCCCAGCACACCCAAGTACTGAACAAGGTTGTAAGTAAATGAATCGTAGTTATCGATCATGAGTATCACGGGTAACCCTCCATTTGATGATTTCAGATTGCAGGTTTTAAATTCGAAATCCGCAATCCCAAATCCACAATCTTAAACTAACCCATCGTTGGCCATTTCCAAAGCCCTGACCATAGCCTTACCTTTGGCCACCGTCTCCTCATACTCAAGCTCTGGAACTGAATCGGCAACGATCCCCGCCCCCACCTGCAGGTGAACGCGACCGTTCCGGATCAGAAGTGTACGTATGGTAATGCAGAAGTCCATGTTGCCGGAAAAGCTAAAATATCCCACTGCCCCCGCGTATAGCCCACGTCTGCTGGGTTCAAGCTCATCGATTATTTCCATTGCCCGCACTTTGGGAGCACCTGAAACAGTTCCTGCCGGAAAAGAAGCGCGCAGGACATCGAACATATCAAGGCCCGGCGCAAGGTCCCCTTCCACATGTGAGACCAGGTGCATTACATGAGAATAGTACTCCACCACCATCAGATCGGTCACCTCCACCGTACCAACGGCGGCCACCCGGCCTACATCGTTGCGACCCAGGTCCACCAGCATCACGTGTTCAGCTCGCTCCTTCGGATCCGCGCATAGTTCCTTTTCCAAACGCTTATCCTCTTCGTCGTTCTTTCCACGGGGCCGAGTACCGGCAATAGGTCGTAGGGCCACCCGGCCTTCTTCCAGGCGGACCAGCACCTCAGGTGAAGCGCCGACGACCACGTCACCGTCGAAGTCCAGGTAGTACATATATGGGGACGGGTTCACTCTCCTGAGGGCGCGATATATATCAAACGGTTCAGAGAGCAGATCCGTGTCGTAACGTTGGCTGACTACCACCTGGATGGCCTCGCCGTCTTGAATGTACTGCTTCGCGCGCCGCACCATGCCCTCGAACCGATCTCGTTCCATGTTTGCCTTAAGCACTAGCTCCCGTCTGGGTCCTTTTTTCGGCTCTGAGGATATCATCGGCTCCTTGAGCAACCTGATCGTCTCATCTATCTGGGCCACCGCCCGATCGTATGCCACAGCATGATTGACGTATTCCGGCACATATATATTTGCCACCACCTTGATGGTCTGGGTCAGATTGTCATAGATAATAACTTGCTCAGGCATCATGAAGGCTGCATCCGGCATGCCGACGTCATCTGGCTTATGAGTTGGCAGGTTCTCGATGAAGCGTACAGTATCATAGCTCAGATAACCCACCAATCCTCCGAAAAATCTAGGCAACCCCTCCACAGGAACAGCTCTAAATGTTTCCATTAGATTCTTCAAGTACTCTAGAGGCGAAGCTTTGAATTGGCCGCACTGTTTGCCATTACGGCTGAGCTCGATTTCATCACCGCGAGCCTTGACTAACAGTCGTGGGCGGTGACCGATGAAACTATAACGGCCCCAACGTGCGCCACCTTCCACGCTTTCCAACAGGAAGCACTCCGGCCCAACGGCCACCTTTTTGAAAAGACTAATGGGTGTCTCGGTATCGGCCGTGACTTCCCGAAATACTGGAATTATATTCCCCTGCTGAGCCAGACTGAGAAATTCTTCTTTACTTGGGTGGTACACTGCCATCCTCCCTTCAACTATTTACCGGTAGTGAGGAAACAAAAAAGGCCGTGAGCGCTAGCCTATCCCACGACCTTTTACGAACTGAAAAAGCCGTGGGCAAGGAG
>JAUWKY010000325.1 GCA_030613915.1 Syntrophobacterales bacterium | reverse complement strand
TGGAGCAGACCACCTGTGGCGAATTGCATTGTAGTTGCTCATAGATTACTTCCTCGTACAGGCCAGGAATGCTGTAGAGTTTCTCATAATCGTGAAGTCGAATTTTCTCAGTGCGGCCCTCAGAAACTAGCGTAATCCATTCTTCATCTTGATCTAGTTGACACTCTTTTTCAGGATATTTGACTTTATAATCGTAGCACCTCATAAGTCTCCCCTTTTGTCTAGCCCGGATATTTCATGAATTCACGCCCTGGCGTGACTGCGACCACACAATGAGTAGAAGGTAACTATGAAGCGAGAAGTATTCAATAAGAAAAACCACTATTTCAATATGAATTGCTATCAACAAAAGAAGGAGACCGTCTTCGTCCAAACCGGTTTCACACCTTGACTCTCATTGTCACCCGGTTATGCTTGGGGTTATTGAGGGGCACCGCGCAGTTGACCCCGCATCAATGCAAAAAGCCATGAGGTGACCCATGATGCACAACAAGTATATGTTTGAAACCTTTAGCTCCGATCAGATGAGTTTCGATCAGGAGTTTACCAAGTATCTGAATGAGAGGCGAAGAGACGGTTGGAAAGTCAAGGATTGCTCGTATCGTCACGAAGGCGGCAGCCAGACTATGGCCTCCTGTCTCTTCAAAATGAGGGACTAACAACAAAGCCACGCCCTTTCGGGCGTGGCTCCTTACACATCTCATGGAGTCTCACCTATAACCCTAATGTTGCAAACCCACACCGGTAAAAGCAGCTGCGCTGGCGTGATAGTCCCGCCTGTGGCGGGACGACCGTGCTCGCCTCGGACAGGATCTCACGTACGGGGTCAACAAGTACGCTTCATCCTCTCCGAGCCTGCGCGCAGCCACATCTGGCACACCTTGACGCGCTTTCCCACGGAGTAGGTTTGCAACATTAGGGTTCCCCCATCTCTATGAATCGCAGAGCAACTTGTCGTCCCACCAGGGGCGCGTTACCTCCGGCGCGATTGTTCACGATTATGTTTATGCGAATATTGTTATCAACTGCTTCCCACATCAACTCAGCTGCCTCCTCCACCATGACCGGGTTCAACATGGTGTCCACCAAGGCATCAAAAGGATGGGCTTGGGCGTAAGCCTCTTCATAGCGTGCCCCGCGAGGGGTCATCAAACGAATTATGGCCTGGCCGCCCGAGTTGAAGAATCTGCGTCCTGATTTTGCAAACTGCTTGCCAAGGGTGGGAAGCCAGGTCCAGTGCGAGAGCACCTGACCAACACCATGTTTCTCCATCACCTGGAAAACCGGATTCGTGAGGTAAGGCTCGGTGCGCAATTCCAGGTGGTAACGGCTCTCTTTGGGAATCTCCTCGAAAAACAAATCGAGGTCTGTCGCCAACTCCTGTGGGGAAGTGCGATCTTTCTTGCGTTGATACTCCTGTTCAAAAATGAGGCCGCTAAGGTAGGGGCCAAGAATGGCCACTGCCGGATCATAGAATTGACCGGTAAAGATTGCACCATTCAGGTAGCTATCATTAACAACATACCGGCCCCCACGCCATAACTTCTGCGCACAGATCGCTTGGGGGACTTTGAGTATGAGGTTATCACCTTCCTTCAGATACTGGCAGTATCTTTGCAGTACGTGATAGTTTGGAGTTGGCTCTCCATCCTCTTCCAACAAAAGCCGATAAAAGGTAAAATCCAGCTCGAGCACCCGGAAATGTTGGAAGTACTCCTTAACACTCTCAACCGGGAGAACTTCCTCCACGAATGATTTTCCACCCACGGTTTTTTTTCTGCGGGCAATTCGATCACCGTAGAGTTTTTCTGAATAGATCTGACCAAGCCACCCCGCATACCGATCACTGGCCGTTCCCAAGAATACATTGGGGTGGAGACCACGAAATTGAAAATTTTCGATATCTAAGGTTTCTGGGTTAGACATGTCACCTTCCCTAAATCTGCGTTAAGTTGCGAAAAACCGACATGAGATGTGGGGTATGGGATATGGGATTCTGGTTATGTAGTGGACCTTTTCACCGCAAAGTAATCTCACATCACATATCACACATCCAATGCTTCTAAGCTTAACCAAACTAATAGAGGTATTGGAATGAAAAATAGGCGGCTCGCTTATTACATCACCCCGCATGGGTTTGGACACGCGATCCGTTCCATTGAGGTGATACGCCATTTACTGGTGCTAGCACCGGCCTTAGAGATCGTGATCGTATCCACCATTCCTGAGTTCCTTGTGGACCAGAGCTTGGGCGACTCTGTGTCCATCAGGAGAAAACAGCTAGACATTGGTTTGGTTCAGAGAGATAGCATCCAATTTGATCTGCGCGCAACCTTAGACCAATTGCAATCCCTTCATGACCATCGGGATGCTCTGGTGGCAGATGAAATTCATTTTCTCAACGCCCAGGAGATTCAGGCTGTAGTCTGCGATATTCCCTTTTTGCCTTTTGCGGCTGCATCTCAGGCTTCCATTCCAGCCATAGGGATGGGGAACTTCACCTGGGACTGGATATATCAAGCATACGCTTCCGCAGACTCCCGTTGGACTCCTTTGGTGGACTGGATCCGGGAATCATATCATAAATGCCATCTGCTCCTCCAATTACCCATGCACGGAGATTGCTCGGTCTGTCCTAACATTCAAGATGTCCCTCTCGTGGCGCGTCGGGCTAAACGAAAACGCGAGGAGACCCTGGAAATTCTTGGATTACGACTAGATCAAAAGGTCTATCTTATCTCTTTTGGTTGGCTCGATCTGGGAGAGACTGCGCAAAAGCGGTTAGAGGAAATCACCGATGCAGTGTTTCTTTTCAAACACCCTTTGAGCTTTCATTTTCGCAACGGTATTTGCCTGGATGAGCACCCTCTTAGCTACGAGGATGTGGTTGCCGCGGTTGATGGTGTTATCACCAAGCCGGGTTACGGCATTGTCTCTGACTGCCTTGCCCATGGGACTCCGGTCATATACACGGACAGAGGCTTTTTCCCCGAATACGACATCCTGGTACAGGAGATGGCCAAGCAACTATCGACTGTTTATCTATCCTC
>JAUWKY010000108.1 GCA_030613915.1 Syntrophobacterales bacterium | reverse complement strand
CCCTGGAAACAAGGTATCAGATTAAACTCTCCTTTGCAAAACGTGGAAAACGGGTGCATATAGGGTGCAGAATCAAGCAAAATTCTTGCACCCTGGACGCATCCTGGTTTTTGCAAGTATTTGAAATCATTAAAGCCACTTCCCCGACTTGTCAAACAGGATTTAACTTCAGAAGGAGGTTAAAAATGATTGGTAAAATTATATCGGTATTATGTGTTTTGATCACAGGGTTCATTTCACTTGCGCCTACCGGACAATCTGCCGAAGTGAAAATTATGACTATCCCGGTCACTGAGCAGATATACATGATTACGGGAAAAGGCGGTAATATCGGCTTGTTCATCGGTGAGGATGGGACATTTTTAATTGACGACCAGTTTGCTCCTCTAACGGAAAAAATTGTAGCGGCCATCAAATCGGTTGGCGGTGATTTCCCCAAATTTTTGATCAATACCCATTACCACGGTGACCACACTGGCGGAAACGAGAACCTGGGTCAAGGAGGCACCTTGATTTTTTCTCACGATAATGTGCGGGAGCGCCTGAGCACTGGCTCCTTTATCGAGGCGTTCGATATGAAGCGGGGAGCTGTTTCCCGGGAAGGCTTACCGGTCGTGACTTTCTCAGAGGATATCAGTTTCCACCTTAACGGCGACAGTATCCGTGCCACCCATGTGCCCCACGCCCATACCGATGGTGACAGCTTTATCTATTTTAAGAAAGCCAATGTTATCCACGCCGGCGACATATTTTTCAATGGTTTCTATCCATTTATCGATGTTACCCATGGGGGTTCCCTCAAGGGGATGATCAAAGCTGTCGACAGAGTTTTAGCGCTGGCTGATGACAATACAAAAATTATCGCAGGGCACGGCCCCTTGGGAGATAAGGCACAGTTAGCGCGTTACCGTCAGATGCTCGGAATCGCTTATGAACGCTTGAGTAAGCTTAAAGCGGAAGGAAAAACCGCCCAGGAGGCGGCCGCCGCCAGGCCCCTGGCCGATCTTGAGGCAACCTGGGGCGATGGGATCTTCAAGAGCGATCGTTGGATAGAGATAATTTACTCCGGAGTTTAAACGGTAAAGCGGGCTGATTTATTTAATGCCTAGCTATCAATTGACTAAACTCTATGCTTCATGCTCTATGCCCCACGCACTGCCCGCTGGACAGCCAGGTGGGCCCGGCGGATGGGTTCCGGCAAGCGGTATTGTATACAGCAGCGTTCCACCAGTTTACGACTGCTCTCCACCTCTGCCAGATGGCCCGGGGAAACATAGAGAGGTTTGACCTTGGTTCTGGTTCGCAACACCACCCCAACCTTATCACCCTGATACAAAAGCGAGCGGTACTGGCCTCGTCTTGGTCCCACCCTGCCGTGTGTTCCCACCAATCTCGTTTTGGCACAGCCCACCGTGGGCAAATTCAGCCACAGTCCCAAATGGCTGGCAAGACCTAACCGGCGCGGATGGGCTGTACCCTGACCGTCACACAGCACCACATCAGGCTCCTCTTGTAAACGCTCAAACGCTTGCAAAAGCAGCGGTATTTCGCGAAAGGAGAGAAGGCCGGGAACGTAGGGATAAAAAAACTTTCCTTGAAATCGGACAAGTTCTCTAAATTCTAGACCTGGATAGGTGTAGGTGGCCACGGCCGCCACAGCTCTATCATGACGACGGGGGTAGCCCACATCTGCCCCCGCCACCAGGGTGATTTCTTCAGGCAGCGGCTTCAGTACCACGCTAGACGCCAACCGTTTCTGCAGAGCTATGGCTTCTTGGGGGGAAAGATTCCAGGAGTGGAGCATAACTTTGCGGATTTGGGATTGCGGGTTGCGGAATTAAAGAATCCAGTAGCCAGTAGGAAAGACTGCATTTTTCTTTCTGTTTTTCTTCTGGATTCTGACTCCTGACTCCTCACTCTATGCGCTTAACCACACCGAGAAAAACCGCAGGAGCGGCAGACAATGCAGCCACCTTCATGTTCAACTGTTGCACCACAGTCGGGGCAGGCACCCATTTCGGCTACCATGTGGGTGAAACCGAGCTGACAGTATTCATTGAGTGCCTTGGCCATAGCGTCGGAGCAACTGAGCACCATCTCGCCCTCTTGCCAGACGGGCGACGGACACCTGATGCCCATGATTTGTTTCAAGATGGATTCAGGTTTGACCCCTGACCGCAGGGCCAGCGAGATGAGACGGCCGGTGGCCTCAATCTGTGAATTGGCACAACCGCCGGCCTTACCCATTTGAGCGAACACCTCGCAAACCCCCAGATCATCGGCGTTGAGGGTTACGTATAGTTTGCCGCAGCCGGTGTTCATCCTCTGGGTAACCCCGTAGGTCCGCTCAGGTCGAGGTCGCGGTGCAACCTGGGGCGGTTCGGGCTTTCGCTGGATGCTCAGCACCTGCTGATCCCTACTGCCGTCACGGTAGATGGTCAGCCCTTTGCAGCCCAGATTGTAGGCCAGCAGATAGGCCTCACGAACATCTTCCCTGGTAGCGGTATGAGGGAAGTTTATAGTCTTGCTCACGGCATTGTCAGTGTATTTCTGGAAGGCCGCCTGGATACGAATGTGCCATTCCGGGTTGATATCGTGGGCAGTGGCGAACAGCCGTTTCACCTCCTCTGGGATCCCCTCGATCTCCTGGATAGTACCCTTCTCGGCAATCTCCTTCATCAGTTCGTCGCTGTAGAAACCTCTTGCTTGTGAGATCTCCCGAAAAATCGGATGTACCTCCAGCAACTCCTGTCCGTCTAACACTTTACGCAAATACGAAATAGCAAAAATGGGCTCGATGCCGCTGGATGTGCCGGCAATGATGCTAATGGTGCCGGTGGGGGCGATGGTGGTGGTGGTGGCGTTACGCATGTATGGCGTGTCTGGTCCGTCATAGATGGATCCAGGATAGTTGGGGAAGTTTCCTCTCTTCTCGGCCAGCGCTGCAGAAGCAGCCTTTGACTCACGCTGGATGAAAGACATTACCTGCTCAGACGTCTGGATGGCTTCCTCGGAATTGCAAGGTATTCCAAGGGAGATCAGCAGGTCGGCAAATCCCATTACTCCCAGGCCTATTTTGCGGTTGGCTTTGGTTTTCTCCTCAATCTGGGGTAAAGGATAACGATTTACATCAATTACATTGTCCAGAAAGTGTACACTTGTCCAGACAACCTCTTTCAGTTTGTCAAAACTGACCTGGCCGTTCTTCACCACTTTGGTCAGGTTGATGGAGCCCAAATTGCAGGATTCATAGGGAAGAAGCGGTTGCTCGCCGCAGGGATTGGTTGATTCTATTGCGCCCACGTGGGGCGTAGGATTATCGCGGTTTATATTGTCAAGAAAGATGACCCCCGGCTCGCCGTTCCTCCAGGCAGAATCAACGATCTTCTCGAAAACCTCCCTGGCTGCCAGCCTTTCGACTCTTTCGCCCGTGCGGGGGTTGATGAGTTCGTATTCCCCACCCTCCTCCATTGCCTGCATGAATTTGTCGGTGAGCGCCACCGAGATGTTGAAGTTATTCATCTTATCGTTATCGGTCTTGGCCGCAATGAACGCTTCCGCATCAGGGTGATCTATCCTCAGAATACCCATATTAGCGCCACGCCGCGTACCACCTTGCTTGATGGTCTCGGTGGCTACGTCGAAAACTGTCATAAAGCTGAGGGGACCACTTGATACTCCTTGAGTAGAGAGCACTTTGTCGTTTTCTGGCCGCACACGAGAAAAAGAGAACCCGGTGCCACCCCCACTCTTGTGAATCATGGCAGTATGCTTGATGGCCTCGAAAATGCTCTCTATGGAGTCCTCCACCGGTAGAACAAAACATGCAGAGAGCTGTCCCAACTTCCTGCCCGCATTCATCAGGGTAGGTGAATTTGGTACAAACTCCAGTCGGGTCATCAGATCGTAGAAGCACGCCACAACTTCATCCACATCGGCCTGCGGATCGTAGATCAGCTCGGCCTGCGCCACGGCGTTGGCGACCCGACGGAACATGTCCGCCGGCGTTTCTGTGACCTCGTCGTACTCATTCTTTTTCAGATAACGCTTCTTCAAAACTACCAAAGCGTTTTCCGTGAGCACTGGACCGTTTGTGCTTTGTTGGGGGGCCATGGTGTCTCCTTGCCTTGTTTGGCTCCGTTTCTCTTAGATTAATTCTAACATGTAGAAAAGACAGGCCCAAGTGCAACTTGACTGCCAAAAAGGAAGCTTCTTCGCCTGCGGGGTTCATAATAATAAAGGAGCCCTCAGAGGAAGTCAAACCCCTTTTTTGGGTCCGTTGTCAGTAGTCCGTGGTCCGTTGTAAATAACAGATTATATTAATTTTATTATATAATATATACCAAATCATCAATCTTCAGACAGTAGCCCCTCGATTAACGCAACTAGCCCGCATATTTCGTGAATTGCAGGAGTTTTCCCAAACAGAAGAAACACCAGGAAAGGCATAGGCATAGGGGAAGGCTGCGAAACAACGAGTATCTGAGCAACCTGTATTTCGGCATCTCAGCCCCGCTAGTCCATGCATGAAGATGTGGTGCTTTCTTACAAGGGACATTGCCATAAAATGGCGCGAATTGCTCGTTGTGGAGTAGCCTTCCCCAATGCCTGGGTCGCAAATGGCATTCTTGGGGAAAGTCCTGATACGAATTGGTCTTGCAAAGGGGGACCAAATGGGATAATTTGGGCTGTTGAACATTGGTGCCGCCCTACCATCGGGGAAGCGATCTATGCAGTTCCGCAAGAAAGATTTACTCGGTATCAAACAACTAGAGCCTGAGGAAATCAACCTGATCCTTGAGACGTCGGAGACTTTCAAGGAAATCTCCACTCGACCCATCAAGAAGGTCCCCACCTTGCGGGGCAGGACTGTAGTCCATTTATTCTATGAGCCCAGCACCAGAACTCGAACCTCTTTTGAGATTGCGGCGAAGCGGCTGAGCGCGGACACCTTTAACATATCTGCCTCAACCAGCAGCATTGTAAAAGGTGAGACCTTGCTGGACACCGCAAGAAATCTAGAGGCCATGAACCCGGATGTTATCGTGCTTCGTCACTCCGCTGCCGGCGCTCCCCACCTGCTGGCCAGACACGTGCAGGCTTCGGTGATCAACGCCGGTGACGGCATGCACGAACATCCCACCCAGGCCTTGCTCGACCTTCTCACTATCAAAGACAAAAAAGGCACCATATCCGGGCAAACCGTTGCCATCATCGGAGACATTGCTCACAGCCGAGTGGCACGCTCCAATGTCTGGGCCCTCACCAAAATGGGAGCTCGAGTCCTGGTGGCTGGCCCGACCACCATGATTCCACACGATCTGGACAAGCTCGGGGTTGAAGTTTTCTACCGTCCCGAAGATGTCATCCCCAAAGCGGATGTGATCATGATGCTCCGGATACAGCTGGAGCGGCAAGGTCAAATGCTCCTACCCAGCCTCAGAGAGTATGCTCGTGTTTTTGGCTTAAATGAAGAAAAACTGTCCCAGGCTAAACCGGATGTGCTTATCATGCATCCCGGCCCAATCAACCGCGGCGTAGAAATCAGCCCTGCTGTGGCCGACGGACCCTATTCCGTGATCCTGGACCAAGTAAGCAACGGCGTCGCCGTGCGCATGGCTCTGCTCTATTTACTCATCGGAGGTGAAAAAGATGAGTAAGCTCATCCGTGGCGGCAGAGTCCTTGACCCAGCAAGCGGTTTGGACGACATGCACGACCTCCTCATTGAAGGAGATAAAATCAATGACCTAGGTCCTCCGGGTGCACTGGACAAGAAATTAGACTCTGTGGAGGTCATTGATGCAGATGGTCTTTGGGTGGTGCCGGGACTCATTGATCTGCATACCCATCTGCGGGAACCGGGCGAGGAATACAAGGAGACTGTCCTAACCGGAAGTCAGGCCGCAGCTGCCGGCGGTTTCACCTCTATCTGTTGCATGCCCAACACCAAACCGGCAAATGATAATGCCGCGGTTACGGACCTTATCCTTCGCCGTGCAGCCGAAGCTGACCTCGTGCGAGTCTTTCCTGTGGGAGCCATCAGTCAGGGCCAAAAAGGTGAACTGCTGGCCGAGTACGCTGAGCTCAAAGAAGCGGGAGTTGTAGCGGTCAGCGACGACGGCATAGCGGTTACGAACAGCCAACTCATGCGGAGGGCCCTGGAATACGCCCAGGTGTTTAACCTGCCGGTTATCAGCCATGCCGAAGATCGTGACCTTGCCGGCGATGGGGTAATGCACGAAGGGGTGGTTTCCACCCGTTTGGGTTTGAGGGAAATCCCCGGCGCTGCCGAGGACGTCATGGTTTTTCGTGATTGTCGTCTGGCAGAGCTCACTGGCGGCCGTTTGCACATAGCTCACGTGTCTAGTGCTGGAGCAGTAGAGCTGGTAAGGCAATTCAAGGCGAAGGGAGTACAGGTTACCGCCGAAGCTACTCCACATCATTTCACTCTCACTGATGAGGCCCTCGAGAATTTTGACACCAATCTAAAAGTTAACCCACCAATCCGCTCCTCCGTTGATCTAACCGCGATTCAACAAGGTCTTGCCGACGGCACTATTGATGCCATCGCCACCGACCATGCCCCCCACAGCACCATAGAGAAAGACGTGGAGTTTGACTACGCCGCCTTTGGCATGATCGGTCTCGAGACCGCCTTTCCTCTGACACTGCGGCTCGTTGATCAGGGATTGCTCAGCCCGCTGGAAGCAATAGAAAAATTGACCAGCAATCCCGCCCGCATTATTGGAGTTGACCTGGGACGACTGACTCCTGGGCTTCCGGCCGATGTCACCCTCATTGATCCGAACCGGGAGCTCACCGTCGACGTCAACCAGTTTCGCTCCAAAAGCAGGAACTCGCCTTTTCATGGCTGGCAGCTCAGAGGAAAAACGGTCATGGTCCTTCGGGATGGCAAGATCATATTCACAGAGGAAAACACAAGCGGTTAGGTACTATTCTTGCAAGGAATACCAGGGCACTGAGGACCAGATCCTAAGGCTCCCATCTCGCATCCATACGCCAAGCTTAATTTTATATCCGAGATTGCAGCGCTATAGCAGGAGACTGAACCCGAATGGCCAACATCCTTGTAGTTGACGACGAACACAGCATGAGAGAATTTCTAGAAATCATGCTCCATAAAGAAGGCTACCAGGTGGCCACTGCGGCCGGAGGTGGCGAGGCCATAAGTATTCTGAAGAAGAAAGACTTTGACCTGGTTATCACCGATATTCGGATGAAGGAGACTGACGGCCTCCAGGTGTTGAAAAAATGTAAGGAACTCCATCCGAATACAGTGGTAATCATGATCTCTGCTTACGCCAGCACCTCCACTGCCGTTGAAGCCATGAAGTGGGGAGCCTACGACTATTTGCCCAAACCTTT
>JAUWKY010000019.1 GCA_030613915.1 Syntrophobacterales bacterium | reverse complement strand
GCTGAGACCTACGACCTGCAAAAAGCTTATCTGGAGCATATCCTGACATTCCTTGGCTTCAGTGACTTTCAGACCATACTTGTCGAGCCAACCCTGGTATCTCCTGAAGCTAAGGAAAAGATTATGGAAGCAGCCAGAGAGCAGGCCAAGGCTGTTGCGGCGAGTTTCTAGTCCGTAGATGCAGGCGAGGCTGAGTATGGATAGCTAGGGATTCTGCGGAACGAAAAGGCGACTTGGGGACGCGGCGACGCGGCGTGAAATAAAGACAAATGACGCTATGCGCTATGCGCTATGCTTCTCACCTAGACAATTCATAGGGACTGGAGTATTATGCCTGCGTTGTAGAACCCAGAATCTTCAGAACCAGTGGAACACGAGTGATACGAACGAGGAGGGCTTGATGTCGGTCATTACAATTAGCAGGGAATGTGGTGTGGATAGCGAAGAAGTGGCATCTCTTTTGGCGAAAAAACTGGGTTGGGAATACATCGGTAAACAGTTAGTGGCGAAGATTGCCAGGGAGCTACGTATCTCTAAAGGCGAAGCTGAGGCGTTTCTTCAGGATGCGCAATCGCGTCTTCTGCGTTTCGTGGATCGATATACTTGTACGCTGATACAAAAGGTGGTTGATCGCGAGCGCGGCTGCCTGGACGACGAGAGCTACTTCAAAACTGTCAAGAAATTGGTAGAAGATGTTTATGAGGACAGGAATGCTATTATTCTCGGCTGGGGTGGGATGTGTCTTTTGCGGGATAAACCCGATGTGCTTAATGTTCGGCTGATCAAAGATGAGGAAGGAAAAATTGACACCATCATGGAGCGTTTCAATATAGACCGAAAAGCAGCCAAATATCACATCGACAGAGAAGAAAAGGATTCAAAAAGCCTGATCAAGCACTATTTCAAGGTAGACTGGAATGACGCTTCTCTCTACGACTTGGTTATCGACATGGGGAAGACTACCGTTGAGGATGCCGCAAACACTATCATTGAAAATCTTAAACTCAAGACGTCCTAACCTCAACTCTGCGACTGCGCCATCGGTCTTATTATTTCACATGTCTAAACCCTACCGCGGACTTGGGCCAGAATAAAATACTGTAAATCTCCGCTTCATTTGAAGAATGTTAAACAACTACAAATCATTACCGACCACCCTTGTGGCGGACTATATTGTCCGGCCCGCAGAATCCTTCTTCAAGAAAGAGGCTTCCAGCAGTGTGCTATTGCTCCTGGCCAGCCTTATTGCAGTGGCCTGGGCCAATTCCTCATTTGCCCCTGCTTACCACCACCTTTTGCACACAAATCTCACCTTAGCGCTTGGTGAACTCCGCATCACCAAGTCACTCGTCCACTGGATAAATGACGGTCTCATGACCTTTTTTATTTTTGTCGTGGGATTGGAGATCAAACGGGAAATTCTCGTGGGCGAACTTTCGTCCCCCAAGAGTGCTCTGCTACCTGTTGTTGCTGCCCTGGGTGGGATGCTCCTCCCCGGCGCCATCTATTTTATGCTCAATCGTGGCACTGCCACGGCTAATGGCTGGGGCATACCCATGGCCACCGATATCGCCTTTGCTTTGGGGGCCATTGCCGTGTTCGGTAGGAAGCTGCCTGTCGGCCTCAGAGTCTTTCTTTCTGCTTTTGCCATTGCAGACGACCTGGGAGCAGTAATCATTATCGCTTTCTTCTACACCAAAGAGATCGTCTGGAGCTACCTGATTATCTGCATTTTTTTCGTCTTGGGACTTGTTGTCGCCAACCTCCTTTGGGTCAGGTGGACGCTCCTCTATGCCCTTCTTGGTCTTGGCATTTGGATTGCTGTGCTCGGCTCCGGAATTCACCCCACTGTGGCAGGATTTGTGGTCGCCATGTTCATTCCGGCTCGGGGCAAATATGACACTGATCGATTCGTCCAGAAAGTCAGGAAAATCCTGGATGAGTTCCACTGTGAGGAACAGAGCTGCGGCTATTCAATCCTCTTGAACCAAGGACATCTCAGTGCTGTACACGCACTGGAACTGGCTTGTCATGACGTAGAAACTCCTTTGCAGAGGATGGAGCATTCCTTACATCCTTGGATTGCTTTCGTGCTCTTGCCGGTCTTCGCCTTTGCCAACGCTGGACTGTCTCTCAAGGGAATAAATGTCGCCAGTGTCCTCGCTCAGCCCCTCACCATTGGTATCGCCCTGGGGCTGCTGGTTGGAAAACCGGTGGGCGTTACCTTGTTTTCCTTTCTTGCTGTCAAAACGAACATAGCGGTACTCCCAGCCGGGGTCAGGTGGTCGCATATCATCGGAGCCGGCATGCTCGGGGGAATAGGTTTTACCATGTCGTTGTTCGTCTCCAACCTTTCCTTCGTCTCACCAGATCTACTCAACTACTCCAAGCTGGGAATCCTTTTGGGCTCTATTCTCTCGGCCGCAGCGGGACTTCTGTTTTTAACGTGCGAGTGCTCTTTGCAAAGCAGACGGGAAGCAGCCTCGTCAACGTAATCAAAGGCAACGAACGTTCCTGGAGTACGACCTTAGGGACGGTCCTATCCACGGCCGCAGCAGGCTATTCGTCTAACATCCGGGGTAGAATCACTTTGATCTATCTCCGTGAACTTGGCCCTGAGCGCTGGACACTCTAGAAACAGATATAAACGCTTCTCCAGGTCCGCCTTCCGGTATTCCTCCACAATGCTCTCAGTGCTCCTCATTGCTAACCTCCATTTTCCTGAAGTGGTTTACGATGGTATCTACAACGGATTCTTCAGTTAAGATCCGCTTGTGACCTAAGCCCTTGGTTGTATGCAAGGAGATATTTTGAAATTCATTTGAGAGTTCTTTTGAGTCAATATATGGAATAGTTGGGTCATGTGTGTCGTGAACAATAAAAATCTCTGAGTTGATTTCTTTTAATAGATTTACCGGGTTGTCTCGCTGCATATCGTAGCCAAACTGATTTTCATATTCCTCTATCAGTTCTTGATAGATGTGTGTGGGCACACCAACATGATCAAAGAAAGAGTTCAGGACTTCCGCAAATCTTAGAGCCGGGGCTACGAGGACAGCTTCCAGTGGCTGGTTTTCCTTGGCAATGCTGTTGACCGTAGCAGAGGCTCCTAGTGAGTGAGCAATAACGCCCTGGATCTTGTAGCCATTTGAGGAGGTCAAGAGCGTCCTTATGGTGTCGGTAAACTCAAAGTAACTGGATGTTTTCCCCTGAGACACCCCGTGACCGGGAGCATCATAGCCGATTACCGAATATCCTCTTCGCATTAGTGGTTCAATAAAATGACGCAATTGGATGCCCCTTCCATTCCAGCCATGAGCCAAAAGAATGCTGGGACCACTACCCCATTTCCAACACTGTACGGTTTTGTCGTGTACTGACAGTTGAAATGATTCGCCGTTGTCAAGATATTGTTTTTCTACAGGAGTTATTTTGTATGTGCAGGGGGTGAAGAACACCTTTTTGACAAGCAGTTTTGCGAGTGAGGGTGTAAAGCTCCACAGCAAGTCCAGAAAACCGTGAACAGCCTTCTGCCTGATCTGGGAAAGACGAACGTTCGTGCTTATGCATTTTTGATGGAGCATCCTGGTTGTCATCTTCTTTCTCCTACAATCGATCTGTGAATGGAAAGGAAATACAGCGGGCTTTCTAAACGACTCTGTAAATGAATAGGTACGGATTATCTATTCATAGAAACCCTGATCCTCAACGCCATGTCAGAGTGCAAAGGAATTGAAATTCCAAATCACAAATAACAAATATCAAACAAATCACAATGACCAAAATTGTCCGCGCTTCGCTTAGACTCCCCACCCTGCGGGCGGGTCCCCAGTTTCAAAATTCCAAGCCTGTTTCGGTCATTGAGTATTGGAATTTGAGATTTTGCGATGCTCTAGCACTCCATTACTCCACCTGACACCTAGCTCCTAGCTCCTCTGTTTTCAAAGCCTGGTCTCTGGTTCTGGATTCTTTACTTATAATTAGCCAGAAGCCTCTCTAAAGCTATTTCCTGACGCTTCTTAGTTTCAGAGTCGTCAAGCAATTTGTCATACAGGTGAAAACCAAGTAACAGCGAATAAAGGTCAAAGGCGAACTGCTCACATTCAATACCTTCTCTGAAATCACCAACCTTTATCGCTGATTCAGCTATTCGGCAAAGGCAATCGATCCAATCTTCTTGTTGTCCCAGAAGGCATTCCCTTACTTTTCCGGGCCTGTCGCTATAGTCCGTGCTGGCAGTGACGAAAATACAGCCTCCGGTCAAGTTGTCGCTCCACTCTATCCAGTTATTGACCAAGGCTTTGATTCTGGGGATACCGGCCTCAGTTGCCAGGGCCGGGACAATGACATCTTCTGAGAAAACACGAGCGGCGTAATCCAATATTTCGATCTGCAGATTCTCTTTCGATTGAAAATGAGCGAACAGCCCACTCTTCGACATGTTGGTCTCTTTGGCAAGAGCGCCGATGCTTACGCCTTCGAGACCTAATTGGCTTGCCATATCGAGTCCGGATTCCAGAATGACCATTTTTGTCTCTTTTCCCTTTGTCATGACATACAATTTAGCACGAACGTTCGTTTTGTCAAGTCTTTTTTTTTGTCCCCCTGCCTTTGGGCTAACCTCATTGACACCAGTGAGTGAGGCGGGTTAACGTCTAGCAGGAATTTAGGGATTCAGGGATTTTGGAATAGTGGGCCTAAAAAATTACTACCCCATTGGCGATGTGATGCGCTATCTGATGTATTGTCGCAGTTACGGCGACCGCCATCGTGCTACAATGCACTTTAACGAAATTCCAGAAATGATAATGATAAATTAGAAATGCCAAATGAGAAATGCTAAATGGATCAGATCGTAGTTCTCGGTGCCCGACAGCACAACCTCAAAAATATTAATGTCCAGATCCCCCGGGATAGCCTGGTGGTAATCACCGGAATCAGTGGCTCGGGCAAATCCTCCCTCGCCTTCGACACCCTTTATGCTGAAGGTCAGAGGCGCTATGTGGAATCTCTCTCTTCCTACGCCCGCCAGTTTCTGGAAAGGATGGACCGGCCTGAGGTGGATTCGATCGAAGGTCTGAGTCCGGCTATTGCCATTGAACAAAAAACTGCCGGGCGGAACCCCCGCTCCACCGTTGGGACTATAACTGAAATCTACGACTACCTCAGAGTTCTCTTCGCCAGGGTGGGCCAGCCGCACTGTCTTGGCTGCGGTGAAAAAATCCAGGCCATGACCATTCAGCAAATGGTGGACTCCGTTCTTGACCTTCCCGAGGGTACCAGGATTCTTATCCTGGCCCCACTGGAGCACCACGATCGTGATCAGCCAAAGCGTCTTTTCAGCCGGCTCCGCCGTGAAGGATTTGTCAGGGTCCGCGTGGATGGTACTGTTTTTAATCTCGACGAGCAGATTCAGCTATCCAGTGATGTGACCTCTCGCATTGAGGTGGTGGTAGACCGGCTTGTGGTGCGGGCTGACGCCATGCGGCGGGCCACAGATTCCATGGAACTTGCCCTCCGAACCGGGGAGGGCAGAACACGAGTGGCTACTGTTGACGGCCAGGAGCAGGATTTCAGTGACCAACCTTTTTGCCCTTCCTGCAACGTGAGAATGCCGGGGCTCTCTCCCCAACTTTTCAGTTTCAACAATGCTCTCGGTGCCTGCCCTGAGTGTTCAGGGCTTGGAATCATGGAAAAATTTGATCCCGAACTTGTGGTACCTGACTGGCGTCAACAAGGCAGCGACGAGCGGGAGCAATTATTCACTTATCTTGCCAAGGGGGTTTGCCGCACCTGTCAGGGAGCAAGGCTGAGGCCGGAATCTCTGGCCGTCACCATTGCCGATATGAACATCTACCAGGTGAGTAGCCTGGATATCGCCCAATTGACTGGGTGGATAGATAACCTTGATTTTCCACCCCAGCAGAGACCTGTGGCGGACCAGTTATTGAGCCAGGTAAGCCAGCGGCTGGAGTTTTTGAGCCAGGTAGGGCTTTACTACCTTAGTCTGGACCGGGCTTCCACTACCCTGTCAGGGGGAGAGGCCCAGCGTCTCCGTCTTGCCACCCAGATAGGCTCCAGACTTGTGGGAGTGCTCTATATCCTGGATGAGCCGAGCATCGGTTTACATCAGCGTGACAACCAACGGCTACTGGACACTCTCAAAACACTTCGCGATCAGGGAAACACCGTACTGATTGTTGAGCACGACGCCGAAACCATTATGAGCGCGGATCATGTAGTTGATGTTGGCCCTGGTGCGGGTGATCGGGGTGGGCATCTCGTTTTCAGCGGCAAGCCGGCTTTACTTCTCCAGCATGCCGACTCCTTAACAGGACAATACCTCTCTGGCAGTTTGAGCATCTCTGTGCCGGCAAGCAGGCGTAGTCCTGAACGCGGAGTTCTTACCATTGAAGGGGCCGTCGCCAACAACCTGCAAAATATCACCGCATCAATCCCAATTGGTCTGTTCACATGTGTAACCGGTGTGTCCGGCTCGGGTAAGAGCACGCTCATTTTGGACACCCTCTATCGCGCCGCTGCAAAGCTGCTGCACCGTGCCCGGGAATTTCCTGGGACTCACCGTAGCCTTCGAGGACTTGAGGCATTAGACAAGGTTGTTCATATTGACCAGTCCGCTATCGGTCGCACCCCCAGGTCTAACCCGGCCACCTACACCGGGATCTTTACCCAGGCCCGAAACCTGCTGGCGCAGGTGCCAGAGGCTCGGACACGGGGATACAGGGCCGGCCGTTTCAGTTTTAATGTCAAGGGCGGCCGCTGCGAAGCATGTGCTGGTCAGGGTATTCTCAAAGTCGAAATGCTCTTTTTGCCTGACGTGTACGTTACCTGTGATGATTGCAAAGGTCTCCGTTTCAACCGGGACACCCTGGAAATAATCTATAAGGGGAAAAATATCGCTCAAATGCTAGACATGACTATGAACGAGGCCCACCGTTTTTTCGGCAACATACCTCTCATTAAAGATAAGCTCTCCACCTTGGATGAAGTTGGGCTCGGCTATCTTAGACTAGGACAGCCAGCCACAACACTATCAGGTGGTGAAGCGCAGAGAATCAAACTGGCTCGGGAACTGAGCAAGCGCAGCAGTGGCAAGACCCTGTATCTCCTGGATGAACCCACCACTGGTCTTCATTTCGACGACATCAAGAAGCTGCTCTATGTTCTCAATCGCTTGGTGGAGGCCGGCAATACGGTCGTGGTCATTGAACATCACTTGGATGTTATCAAGACCGCAGACTTTGTCATCGACCTTGGACCTGAAGGAGGGACAGAGGGAGGCAAGATTGTCGGCACCGGTACACCTGAGGAGATCGCCCAAATTCCTCAATCGCATACAGGACGGTATCTTAAGAAAATACTGGAATGAGCGTTCCTTGCCAGAGGATCTTTAATAGCTAGTTGTCTGTTCAAGCAACGCGTGAGCCTACCTCATTAACATCTATGACCAAAGTCTGCAGGGTCTGCAGCAACTCAGGCGCTATCTCCTCCGATTTAAGATAGTTCAAGGCTGCTCTGGCGATGAATTTTCGGGCCTCGCTGGAAATCTTCACAAATCGAACACCCATGCCGCGCGGCGAAATGTCATCATCAGGACCCCATCTATTCGACCACGTCACTTCCGCTTTAGCTCTTAAGGCCTGGTCGGAGTTGGGAATATTTATGGTCAATTCAAAGACTTCATTGAGCCTTAACGGTTTTTGACAATGGATGAAGACTCCATTCGGGGTTACATTTGATGTTACCCCATCCATAGTACCTTGATTAGTCTTTATCACGGCCGGCCATTTTATTTCAGCTCTGGGATAGTCACGTTTTTCATTACTCACAAATCACCTTCTTTGTTGTCAGTGGTTTTTTCCAGAATATCCCGACTAGTAACGCACAAGAAGACATACAGCTAATTTGAAGAAAACCCCCATCAAACCGGGCGCGGATGGCTGATGGGGGCAAGTACTATATGGTGTAGAGCAAGACAAGGAGATGTAAACGCTACATCTCCTTGCATAGGCAGGAAAGATGCCAAAGGTGAAGAAAAGCGGGCAAGTTTATTAACTACAACAACTTAGCTGAGATATCTTGCATCACTTGAGCTTTGTTAAATCGCCAGATTTGGCTAAAAGCCCAAAGGAGCGTTGGTAAAATCGCCAAGACAACATGCGGTTGCCGGATGGTCGCTACTCAGATTTGCTTGGCTCTGGTTCCGGCTGTGTATACTCGTTGAGCCATCCTAAAAAGAGTTTGTAGCCGGCCGTGAAAACGATCGCGCCAACGAAGAGGCCGATGATGCCCGATGCGATGAAGCCGCCTATCGCTCCAATGAAGATGACAAGCATGGGAACATCGACTCCACGACCCATCAAGAGGGGTTTAAGAAAGGCGTCAGATACACCGACGAGGACACTCCAGATCGCGAACAAAACTGCGGTAATCGTACTGCTGGTGGAGAACACGTAGACAATAATCGGGCCCAGGACCAAGATAGTGGGAAGCTGAACCACAGCAAGAATCAGCACCAGCAGGGCCCAAAGCCCCGCCCCAGGCACGCCGACCACGAGACAACCAAGCCCTGCCAGGAGCGACTGGATTATTGCGACGCCCAGAATGCCCTGGGCAACACTTCGCACAGTTGCCCCCGCGAGTTCGACGAACTTCGGCCCCCTTTCACCTGCAACCCGCGTAAAAAATGCTACCGCAGCCTGATGAGCACCGTCGGTATTTGCAAGCAGAACACCGGCGATAATGATCGAAACCACGAACATCAGAATCCCGACCCCGGCATCAGCAGCGGTGGACAACAGCGAGATACCATACTTTTTGAGTCCCGGCGCCATCTTGCTCAGCGCAGCTCCGAGATCTTCTGAGCCAAGGCTCCAGAACTTGTATAAAGGTTCGCCGATGACCGGCCAGGATTTGACGCTCTCCGATGGTGGAGGCACACTTAGCGTCCCGTCGTCGAGTTGCGCCGAAAACTCCCTTGCAGTGTCGATGAGGGAATCGGAAAGCATAATGGTCGGAACGAGCAGGAGGATCAGTGCAAGGAGTGTTATCAGGGTTGCCGCTAGGCGAGCACGTCCACCCAGGGCGGACTTCAGCCGGTAGTAGATGGGGTGGATTCCAACGGCAATGATGATGCCCCAGACGATAATCTCAATGAACGGCCGACCGATCTTGAAACACCAAAATAAGACTAGACCGACGAGGCCTATATGGATGCTTGCCTCGAGCGCTCTCGCCACAAACAACTTGTCGTTCGAAGACTGATTAGATGTGCTCATGCTGCGAACCTCCGGGCAAAGAGTAGGTTTTAATTGACAATATTGCCAAGATTATAAGGCTGAAAGACTCCCTGTCAATGACAAGATCTACTATTGTGGCAGCTTTTTTCGCACACAGCGCACTTATCGAAAGCAGTGGTGGTTTGGCTAAGAACGTGTTGAACCCTGAGCTGGGAGATGGCAATCATAAAAACATGATGTGATAATTCAGATGGGATAAATGCTCTCAACATGGTGGAGTTAATACCTCGGAGGGTGGAGTTAACATCTCTTGCCAAGAAGTAACATTTCGTGGGTTTGAAGATATGAGTAGGATATCTAAACCTGGAAATTTCCAGAGTGCTGTTAATGAACGCTAATTAAAATGGTAGGAAAATACGTTTAATAATGATCTAGCCCCCATATTTCATGAATTGGCGTCTCGAGACCATGAAGATGGGTGTGCCACCGGGCAACCACAGGGAGTTGGACCCGAGGCGTACTTGAACAGTACGTCACAGGGTCCGACACCCGAGAACGCGCGGAAGGACACCCATATCCGTGGTCGCAGTAGGCCATTCATGAAATATGCGGGCTATGGAAACTATGACAATTGTTCTCAGCATGTGGAAGGTCTGGGCCACAGCGGTCGCACCTGCAGACATGACCGATCTGAGCGTGAGTAGGACAATCAAGTGGTTGTCGAAGAAATATGGTAGGCGAGATTGTCTAGCTTGATGGAGAAGTCCACGTTCTCCACTCGACAGCAGTCAGGGACCTGAATCTGAACCGGCGAGAAGTTCAAAATTCCGTTGATTCCCGCAAGGATAAGCTGGTTTGCTACACTCTGGGCGTTTGCGGGCGGCACGGCGATAATACCCACTTCCACATTTCTTTCTTTTACCACTTCCTCAAAGCGGTCCACGTGCTGGATGATGAGGCCGTTGGGTAGCGTCTTGTCGATTTTTTCAGGATCCACGTCAAAGGCAGCCACAAACCGGTATCCGTGCTTGAGAAAGTTGGCGTGTCGGATAAGAGCTGAACCCAAGTTACCAACTCCGAAAAGCGCCATATTCCATGGGCGATTAAGGCCAAGTATCTCTTGAATTTGAGAGTAGAGATCCTTGACTCGATAGCCAACTCCTCTTACACCGAACTCACCAAAGTAAGCGAGATCTTTACGGATTTGTGCTGGATTTACCCCACATTGTTTGGCCAACCGTTCTGAGGAAATCACCTCAACATCGTTAATCATCAACTCGTCGAGATTCCTCAGGTAGATAGATAACCGGTTGATGGTGGCCATGGGTATCTTGGCGAACTTCATAACTTTATGATCCTATTGCAATTTCGGCTACTATGCCGATCTCGATTTGAAGGGCGCCGGGGGATTGACCAACTTTGAGGCCAATCCCCCGATTATTCGTGCAGAATCCAATTACTAGTGAACAAGCCCCACAAAACCCTGAATGAGTTTGGACACCGGGTTAGCATAGATGAGGATCAAGCAGATAACCAAGGTATAAATACAGAGAGACTCGATCATCGCCAGACCGATCATCATGGTCACGGTAATCTTTCCTGAAGCCTCAGGATTGCGGGCCACGCCTTCCACCGCACTCCTAATAGCAATTCCCTGAGAATAACCACAGCCAATGGATGAAATGGCAATGGCGAAGCCAGCTACTACGGCGGAGTACAGGAAGAAATTCAGACCTACGACTCTCTCCATCTCACCTGCTTCGGCCGCAAAAGCCAACGCGGCGAATCCCAGAATGAACACCACTGTCAGAATCAGCGTTTTCCTCTTCATGCAAAAAAACCTCCTTGTTTGTATTTATTTTATGGCCTTCTTCCTAACGAGGACCTTCTTCCCAAACTTATGGTCTTGCCATGCTCAAGACATCAGCCAGTTGGTTCAAAGTAAGCCTTTAGTGAGCATGCTCGATTGCGCCGGCGAAGTACATCATTGAAAGCAAGCAAAAGATAAAGGCTTGCACCCCACCGGTAAACAGACCCAAGAACATCATCGGCAGAGGTGCCAGGTACGCGCCCGCGAGGAACATAAGGATGGCAAGTACCAGTTCTTCGCCCATGATGTTTCCAAAGAGACGAATGGAAAGGCTGAGAATGCGGGCAAAGTGACCGATCACCTCCACCACGAAGATAAGGGGCGAAAGCCACCAAATCGGGCCCATGAAATGCTTTATGTATTTAAGTCCGTGGAACTTCACTCCGACCACGTGGGTGTAAAACACCACAATAATGGCGCACGCCGCGGTGGTGTTGACATTGGCGGTGGGGCCAAAGAAACCGGGGACCATTCCCATGTAATTGCTGATCAAAATGAAGAAGGCCAGGGTGCCTATAAGGGGAAACAGGTAGCGACCCTCTTCACCGGTAACCCCCACCATGAACTCCTCAATCCCGGAAATCACAACCTCGAAGACGTTCTGGCCTCCCTTGGGAACGAGTTCTATGCGGCGAACTGTAAGTTTGACCACAATCACCAGACCGATGATGATCAGCCAAGTATAGGTTACATAGGGTAGGAGTAGCTTCTCCAGCAAAGTGTGCGCCTCGGTAAAATCGTGGACAATAGGAAGACCGAGGTTCTGGAAAAGAAGATTAAGAAACATGATCGGGTGTTCCATAGCCTAGGCTACCCTCTTGAAAAAGAGTTTTCGCGACTCGACAACAGCAACCAGCGCAATACCAAGTACGATTATCGATAAGCCTAACAGCATGCCCAAAGGGCTTACCCACCCCTTGATCAGCAACAACGCGATAGTGAGGCCCAGGGCCGCAAAGCGTAGGCCGTACTTCAGCAAGTACAAAAACCGGGTTTTACCTTGCCTTTCTGGATCGAGGGCCCTGCGCAGGCTCCGTTTCACCAGATAGTAATTGGCGACAGCCAGTATTCCTCCGGCCAGAACACCGAGAGCGAACTTGCGGGAAAAGAAGACAAAGCTGCCAGATACCAGAAGCGCCAGTAGGACCCAATTGAATTGTTCAAGTCTCTTGAGAAGGGCCTCGTCTTTTATCAGCATAGTGACCGGGCCAGAAATGACCCTCACTCCTTGGCCCGCTTTGACATAAAGCGGTAGAAATTACGAAATCCTGCAATAATACCGAGTAAGAGAAAAATAATGGTAAGCCACGGGCTGGTATCGAACACCCTGTCTAACCAGAGTCCCAGAGCCAGGCCGATAAAAGTGGCAATGACAATGGTAAGTCCCAGAGTGCTGGCGAGCCCGACCAGTTTGAGAGCCTCCCTGGTGTCTTCCTTCATGAAGGCCACCCCTCTCCTTCTGGCCCGTCCTCCTGCCCACGAATTAAGACTGCTAAAAGACAGTACTTGAGTTCGTGTAAAACTTCACGTACCTCGTACCATAGCCCCCTGGGAAAGTCAACGCTTTTTTGTGAAAAGAATTTCGTTCGCGAACAGGGCGCAGAACGATATGTTTTACGCTGCGAGACGGGAGGTCGTGTCTACTATCTACCGGATTAGATCTGTTTGAATACTTCGTCCGCTGCCGCCAGGGTCTTATCGACA
>JAUWKY010000266.1 GCA_030613915.1 Syntrophobacterales bacterium | reverse complement strand
TGAACTACCAGTTTTCGAAGGCGTTTTATGCCAGACTCAGACATGACCGGCTCTACGGCCGGGCCAAAAGGTTGCTGCTCGATCCTCTGCTTATCGCGCTCAAGAGAAAATTCACCGACACGCAGGAGGACAAGGTTCTGAAGATCGTGGATTTTCTCCTCAATTTCCACTATCAGTTGTCAGGCGAGGTGGCCTTTGAAAACAGCTTGATGAGGCGGATGCACTTCGCCACCAACTGGGGCGTGGAAATCTTTACACTCATTGAGGTCTATCGCAAGGCGAACACCATTGCCCAAGTGGAGGTCCTCGCTGGCCCCTATGATCACAAACACCAACCCATATCGGTAGAGGACAGCAGTCGTGGAATCCACAAGATGGGAGTTGATATTGTCACTACCCTTCTAAGCGCGCTCGTCATTGAAGAGGGGTTAGAGATTTCCGATCATTTCATTCGGGATCTCACCCTCACTTACTTGGATGTGGCCGACCAACTCATCAAGATGTACGCAGACAACGCCGCCTTTTCAGGATTGAGATACGATCGCAACGCGGAAGAACATGTGGTGCGCACTGTTTTCAAGGACGCCATTCTTTTGGCCGGAGATCTCCTGCTCTCGCCCTACCGGCTGACTGAACGCTTTCTAAGCTTTGTCACAGCGAACGAAGAGTTCAAACCTTTCATAGAAAGAGGGCTTGCCCAGGCCATAGGTGAAACGGGAGTGAAGTTGAGGGAACAACTCTATGAAACGCCTCAGACTGTGTCATGGGATAGGGTCAACATGAGGTTGCCCCAAATAATGTACGAACTCATCGACGTTATTGAGCAGGAAAAGATGAAGTATCAGTGAGTGCAGATTCTGGCGAGTAATCACTGTTTGGATTTTTCTTGTTGCACGCCGTAGGCTTTGAGCTTGCGGTGCAAGTGGCTCCTCTCGATACCGATGGCCACCGCAGTCTTTGAGATGTTCCACTTATGTTCCTCTAGTTTTTTTCGCAAGTACTCTTTTTCGAATTGAATTTTAGCCGTCTTAAAGTTGGGCTGATCCAAGGCGTTACTGGTGCTGACCTGCTCAAAACACTGGTGGAAAGAGGCAGGGATGTGGTGCGGTTCTATGACCTCTTCTGGCACCAAGATTACCAGACGCTCTATGAAATTCTTCAGCTCTCTGACGTTGCCAGGCCATGGATATTTCTGCAAGACGGGCAAGACATCATCGCCGATTCGTTTCTTGGTCAAACTGCCTTCTTGAGCAAATTCCTCCAAAAAATCTTCAACCAGCAAGGGGATGTCCTCCGCACGATCTCTTAGTGGAGGTACCTGGACGGGGATGACGTGCAAGCGATAGTAGAGATCCTCCCGAAACCATCCCTCGTCGATCTCCCGCTTCAGATCTTTGTTGGTGGCAGCTATGATTCGAACATCCACCTGGATGATCTTGCTGCCCCCCACACGCTCGAAGCGTTGCTCTTCCAGAATTCGCAAGATTTTCGCTTGGGTTTTCAGGCTCATGTCGCCAATTTCGTCCAGAAAAAGGGTGCCATGATTAGCCAAATCAAAGCGTCCCCGCCGCCGCTCATTGGCGCCGGTGAAAGCGCCTCGCTCGTGCCCAAAGAGCTCGCTTTCAATAAGATCCTCAGGGATTGCAGCGCAGTTGACCTCGACCAAAGGACGCGTATTTCTGGGGCTGAGATGATGGATGGCCCTCGCCACCAGCTCTTTTCCGGTGCCGTTCTCACCTGTTATCAACACTGTGGCGTGAGTCGGAGCTACGCGTTCGATTGTTTCTTGAAGTTGACGGATAGCGGCAGTATTCCCGGTGATTTTGTTCGGGATTCTCGCCTTTTGGCGCAAAATGATGTTGTCATCGCTGAGTTGGCGGAAATTTATGGCGTTCTGAATGGTGACCAGGGTTCTTTCCAAGGAAAGGGGCTTTTCGATAAAATCGTAAGCCCCGAGCTTGGTAGCGGTTACCGCTGTCTCAATGCTACCGTGACCAGATATCATGATAACCTGGAGCCCCGGGTGGAGAGAGCGCACACGCTTGAGTGTCTCTATGCCATCGATTCCTGGCATCCAAATGTCTAGGAGAATCAAATCCGGCCTCTCCTCTTCCATGGATTTCAGTGCTTCATTGCCATCACTCGCACAAATAACCTTGTAGCCCTCGTCTTCCAAAACCCCTTCCAGGGAAGTACGGATGCTCGGCTCGTCATCCACAATCATGATTGTCTTCGTCATAATTCCACTTTCTCGTCGCTAGATGCTCGTTGCTGGATACTGAAATCAACCAAATTCCGTCACAAGTTTCCCGGACTTACGGCTGCCGCCGGGCAATTCAATGACGATGGTTGTTCCGCGCGGTTGATTGTCGCGAACACGGATGAAACCGTGATGGTCTGCAATGACATTGCTTACTATGGCGAGACCGAGTCCAGAGCCCTTGGCTTTGGTAGAAAAATAGGGTTCAAACATACCTATCTTGTCTTTGGCAGGGATGCCCGGGCCGTTGTCTGAGACCTCGAGACGGGCAATTTTCAGAATCTCATCGAAGGAGAGGTTAACGCTGATTTCGCCGTTGCCATCCACGGCAGTCACGGCGTTATCTAGCAGGTTAATCATAACCCTTTTCATCTGCTCGCGATCCAGATCCAGCAAGGGAAGGGGATTCTGTTGTTCGAAAGCAAAGCTTGTTGAGGGATGACTCTCGCGAAAGAGTGATATGGTTTCCTCAACGATCTCCGGCAAGTCGTTGGGCGAAAGACTAGCAGCCGGCATTCTGGCGAAGTTGGAAAATTCGTTGACCAACAACTTCAGTTCATCCACCTGATTAATAATAGTACGGGTGCACTCATCAAACACCTTGCCGTCCTCGGCAAACCTTCGAAGATATTTCCTCCGTAACCGCTGGGCTGAAAGTTGAATGGGAGTCAGAGGATTTTTAATTTCATGGGCGATACGTCTTGCTACCTCCCGCCATGCTGCCATACGTTGTGCCTTCTCCAGTTCGGTGAGGTCGTCGAACACCACGACGATACCCATGTACTGTCCCTCCTCATCGTGGAGGATTGAGACAGTAACCAGAAGGGTCATGAGGCGGTTCCCCACCAAAGAGCTAACCTGTCTTTGCATGGTGCGTTGCTTGGTTATCTGGTGCATTTCAGTGAATTTGCCGGCTATCTCCATGTGGTTCGTTTGGAGCACCTCAGAGTAGTGACGGTGCAGTACATCTTCGGCCTGGAGGCCAAACATGGACTCCGCGGATTTGTTGATAGTTCGTAGGTGTCCCTCGCCATCAACCGAGACCACACCCGCGGCCACATTGCCGAGAACGATTTCCATGTACCTGCGTCTTCTCTCATTCTCCTCGCTGGTGAGCTTTAGTTCCAGGTTGGTTTCTTTGAGGGCTGTCTGGCTGGCCTGGAGATCGAGAGTCATTCTGTTAAAGGAATTGACCAAGGCGCCGATCTCATCGTCAGAATCCTGGTCAACGTGAACGTCCAGGTCGCCATCGGCAATACGCCTGGTACCCTCAGCCAGTTCTTGAATAGGCACGGTAATGCTCTTGGCTAGATAAAAGCCGAACCAAGTGGCACAAAAGAGAATCAGCAAGGTCACAAGGGAGAGCATGATCAGGTGACTGATCTTAATAGGCTTTTTCAGCATCTTCATCTGCTGGTAGTTTTCAAATCCCCGAGTGATTTCAGCCATACTGGTCACGAGATCTTTCGGCAATAATTGGCCAACAATCAAAAGGCCAGCCATTTGTTTGGTGTCGGTTGGGGTGTAAACAGGTGTCAGGGTCCAGATCAGATCACCTGCGGTTGAGGG
>JAUWKY010000347.1 GCA_030613915.1 Syntrophobacterales bacterium | reverse complement strand
CCACCCTGCGGGCGGGTTCCCAGTTTGGTCTCCCGGACTCCCCCCAGACGTCATTCCGGTAAGTCCGAAGGGCTTATCCGGAATCCAGCTGCATTCTTTCTCCTGGATTCCCGCCTGCGCGGGAATGACGTGGGAGCGGCTTTTAGCCGCGATTATCGTGGCCAGAGGCCACTCTCACAAATTGGAATGGTTCCTGCCTTTCCTTTAAACGCTATGCGCTTTGCGCCATGCGCTATGCGAGCTGTTACCTTGCATAAGCAACGGCATCCGGAAAAAAAGCTTGCTGCCCCTGAATCCTGTATTCAGCAATAAGAGCCTGAGCCTTTGGTGAAACCAGCCATTTGGCTAATGTGTCAGCCCAGTCAAATCTGACGTGAGGGTACATTTTCGGATTTATCGGAATAATACCGTAGGGATTGAAAAGCCGCTCATCCCCCTCGCAGAGAATTTCCAGGTCCAAACCCTGCTTCCGGCCGAGTTTGTACTTCAGGTAGGTGCCACGGTCAGTCATGGTGTATGCCTGCTTTTCCTCGGCATAGGTCAGGGTCCTGCCCATACCCTGCCCAATGGACAGATACCACTTGCCCAGCCCCTCGGGATGAAGAAAAGAGACGGTCTTCTTTTTTCCCTTCTTGACGATCTCAGTTCTCTCGGTCTTCAAAGGGAAGCCGGTAGTCTTCCAGATCTCCTGCTCCTTTGTATGGGTTCCACTGTCATCTCCCCGAGAAATGAACTTGGCTTTTGTCACGGCGATCCTTTTCAGGGCCACCGCCGCATCTCGTGTCCCTTTGATCCCCGCAGGATCTGCAGCCGGACCGATGATGACGAAGTCATTGTGCATCACACCCAATCGATAGGCCCCGTAGCCGTCAGCCACGAATTTCTCTTCCCTGGCTTTGGCGTGCACAAAGATTATGTCAACATTCCCGTCCATGCCGTCTCGCATAGCTGCCCCAGTTCCTTTGGCAAAGACTTTAACTCGAATACCACTCGCTTTGGTAAATTCAGGTAGCAGCAAGTCCAGCAGCCCAGAGTTTTCCGTACTGGTGGTCGTAGACATCTTGAGAACTTTCTCCGCTCCACTCGCACTAGTAGCAAAAAAAGCCAAAACTATAATTCCCGCAACAAACCAAATCCATCTTCTTCTCATCGCTCCCACCTCCGGTATCCGATCATCACTGCACTCTCAAGCTCTCACAGAGTTCACAGAGAACTCAGAGAGCTCTCAAACATAAAATCATTAGGGTTGATTCGTTCTAGGATAGGATCGCTTAAAGGCTTAATGGAGAGGGCCTGAGGCCAAGACCAAGCTTGCTTTTTCTTGACCTCAGGCCCTCTCCATTCGCCCCGATGGAAGATCGGGACGCCCTGCTTTGCAGGGGTTTTTAAGCTATCCGATTACATCCGCTACCATCTTTCTCTCTGAGCCCTCTGAGGACTCGAGAGCCCGCAGGGCTCGGGCGAGAGACCCTTGTCCTTTAGTCTTACTATCTTGATATTTACCCTCGAAAGACCACCTGCCCTGACGTACTCAGGTCGTAGCCGGTGAAGTTTGCACTCAGGTTCAAAAATTCCTCATCCTTAAGCAGCGCCATGAGCATCTGTACCCCACGGCTGAAAAATATGTCCTTGCGAACAATGAAATCGTAGCGCTCCCAACAAACCGGCACCTGATCTAAACCCAGCAACCCACCCACTGCACCGATGGCCAAACCTGCGTCTGCCCGGCCAGACAAAATCTCGAGACCCACATCCAGATGACGGCCCAAGCCTGTATCGTACCCGGGGATCTCCTCACCGCTGACACCCTGGCGTTCAAGTTCACGATCCAGTAGTAACCTGGTGCCGGTCCCCTCCTTGCGGTTGGCAATGCGGAGCTGGCCGCTGGCAAGATCACCCAGCTCGGTTATTCCGCGAGGATTTCCCGGTGCAACCAGCACCGCCTGGAGCCGCTTGCAGAAATTGACCACCACCACGCTGTCGCCGAACTCTTCCTCCACATAGGCAAAGTTGTATTCCTCCCCTTCAGGCTCGAGGAGATGAGCCGAGCACAGGTGGCAAAGGTTCTCCTTGAGGGCGCGGATACCTCCCATGCTTCCCAGGTTGCTGAATACAGGCAGGGGTAAGTGGTGCCTCCTGGAAAATAGTTCCAGCAGTTGATCCAAAAGCAAATCGTTACTTCCAGTTATTATAAGTAAGTTTCGGTAACTTTCCGGACCAGTCTCAATTGAGGGATAGTTCTCGGTGTGGTGCTCCAGCCAGCGGTCCAACAAGTGGCGTTGAAAGAGCCATTTGCCGGTAACCTTGGTGGCAGGCAACCCTTGGTCACTGATGAGACTGTAAATTTTTTTCTCATTGATTCCAAGGTATTGAGCAGCTTCTTTGGTGTTCATCAGGGAAGACATAAGAAAGTTTCCTTGTGCTCTATAGCTGGGCTTCAGGCAAAGATATTGGCAGACGCATGATAGGTCTCTTCCTGGGTTCGGTACTGTACTAAAGGTCTTCCAGATAGTCAACAAACAAACTAAAACTAACTTATATTAACTTAGCTACGGCGCAAGGCTGAAGGCGCAGGGCACAAGGCATAGGGAAATAATCGGGAGTCAGGAGGCAGGAGTC
>JAUWKY010000234.1 GCA_030613915.1 Syntrophobacterales bacterium | reverse complement strand
GCCTCAACGCTAAACATTATGACATAAGAAAAAGCTATTAAGGCAGCCATGAGGTTGAACACCCAGCGCTTGCCGTTCACCTCTTCCCTCCCTTCTGGCTATCCGGGCTAGATGGCCGAATTATACTCCTGGAGAACATGTCTAATCCTCGGCAGCATCTGGATGTTATCGATATGAAAACGAGAGAGAGCTTCGATAAAAATCCTAACCTGCTCATCCTCATCAAGATTCCTCTCAACAAAGAGCATGTGCTTGTCATACAAACGACACAGGCCACTGCGGCTACGAGGCAACCTCTCGTAAACGACTTGAATACCGAGCTTCTCTGCCAGTGCTTCCAACTCCATCAGCATCTTGGTGCTGCGCATTTCCATTGTCGATGCCATGACTCCCCCTATTCGTAGGAAAGATAAGGCCGAATGACTCGCTTGATGCTTCGGTCAGCAACGAACATCTCTGCCAATAGATAGTGATATAGAAGGTTTCTCACTCCGCAGATGGGCAAGACAGAGGGGAGCAATGCAGGACCATTCAGGTGGATCAAGAGTATAAAACTCAAAAAAACGCAGCACCTAGACTTTACCATAAACGAAAACGGATTTGTCAAGAGAATAAATACTATTTTTTTCTCACGGGTGCCAACAAACAATGGGGATAAGAAAAAGAAAACCCCCAGCGGCTACCATTGGATGGCGCCGCACCCACTCTTCCCCCTAATTTTGGGCTAATTCATCAATCCAGATTCGGAGGTCCTCGAGTTCATCGCGAGCTCCCGGCAGTTCCTCCCAACCCAGGAGGTTGTATACCCTAATGTTGTATACCTATGCGCAGTCCGCCTACGGCGGAACGTACTCTTGCGCGTTTTTCCTCGACATAGGTATGCAACATTAGGGTATAATTGGTCCATTGACAGCATGGAGACGACCGTCGTACCGTCTAATTTCAAGCTATCTATCAGAATGGCACAAAGCTTGCTGATTTCTAAGGGTGGCAATAGTCTTATTTATTGAACATCGAAAACCTGGTCCTTCCCCGCGTAGCGGGATCTTCGAAGGGCCAAGTCAGAGTTCAATGGATTTGCCGGTAAAGATTGCAAGCTCTAGGGGAGTACTGGAGGAAGAGAAATTCCAAATCACAAAGACTGAGGTTTCAGGTTTCAGTGTTCAGGTTTCAGTTTTTTTGTTTTCTTCCCTGACACCTGACACCCGACACCTGACACCCTGAGATTTGGTGCTTGGAATTTGATATTTTACAGTTTGCAGGGGTTGGTTATGTTTAAATTGCTTTTCAAAAAAGAGCGGCAAGTTCAAGAGTTGATTTTCAGATACCTTGATAATCTGAAAAAGACTCAGGAACACTTTGAGCAAGCCATGAATTGCTATTTTGACTTCGGCCTCGGAGAAAACTTCGATTTTCTCATTGCCCAAACTCACAAGTTCGAATCCAGGGCTGATGACATCCGCAACGACATCATAGAGATGATGTATTCCAAAGTTCTGATTCCCGAGTCTCGTGGTGACATATTCAGACTTCTCGAGTCAATCGACCTTATTCCCAATTATTTTGAAGCGGTTCTCTTCATGATCCAAAGTCAGAAGATAAAGATTCCAGATTTTATAGTGCCGAACCTTAGAGAGTTCATGCGGATTTCTCTGGAATGCTGTGATCTTGTAATCAGGCAGGTCGACGCCTACTTTAATAAGACCGAGGATATCAAAGCTCTGGTATCCACCATTGATAGCCACGAGAGTAGGTGTGACCACATGGAGCGAGAAATAGTCAGCAAAATTTTTGACGCCGAAATGGACCCTTTTGAAAAGATGCAGCTCAAGGAACTAGTGGGGCAGATGGGTGAGATTGCGGATCAGGCTGATCGTGTATCAAGAAGTGTCTACATAATCAATATTAAGCGTCGGGTGTAATGACTTCTCTTCTTGGTGGAATATTTCTAGGCTGGGCTCTGGGAGCCAATGATGCGGCCAACGTTTTTGGTGCGGCTGTATCTTCCAGAATGGTCAAATTCTGGACGGCTGCAATCTTAGCCTCTTCCTTTGTCCTCGCGGGTGCCCTCTTGGGGGGACAGTCAGGGATAGAAACCCTAAGAGGCCTTACCCACTTCACCTCTAATCAGGCAATAATAGCATCCATAGCGGCAGCATGTACGGTAACAATTATGACGCTGCTTGGACTGCCTGTCTCAACATCCCAGGCAGTAGTGGGAGCCATTCTGGGAGTCGGGATTCTCAACCGTCAGCTCAATTTCGCGGGTCTCGGAAAGGTGGTGGTTTGCTGGGTAGGAACCCCTGTGGGAGGCATGGTCTTAGCCATTATTGTCTACAAACTGCTGGCTGCAGTAGCCAACAGCACGAATCTGAATATCTTTCAGTCTGACATTCTACTGCGGCTGGGTCTCATTATTGCTGGTTCCTATGGTGCCTATGCCCTTGGTGCGAATAACGTAGCTAATGTGACTGCGGTTTTCGTGGGTGCTGGAATGTTGAGCACTTCTGCCGCTGTCCTGATTGGGGGATTGAGTATTGGCTTGGGAATTCTCACCTTCAGCAAAAAGGTAATGGAGACTGTGGGGCAGAAACTGGTGAGACTGGACCCTTTCTCTGCCCTGGCGGTGGTACTGGCTCAGGCTATAACCGTTCATGTTTATTCTCTGGTGGGGGTCCCGGTCTCAACCTCGCAGGCGGTAATTGGAGCCGTACTGGGAGTGGGAATCATTAAAGGCGTCAATACCATACAGCGGCGGACCCTTGTTCATATTTTTCTAGCCTGGTTTCTCACTCCTTTTGTGGCTTCTGTCTTTGCTCTCAGCCTCGACTTTGCCACGCATTTGCGCTACATTCCCGGCTAATTGACGAATAGACGAATTCAGGAATTTAGGGATTCAGGAATTTAGGGATTCAGGAATTTCGGGATGTGAGATTGCGGATTTCTAAAGACTGAGTTTTTGAAAGCTCTACCACACATGACTTTGAATAGAACGGACAGCCCTCCCTTCAATCCTTCGCTGGCTCTGATTAGTGGCGTTTTGGCGGTTTCCACCGGGGCCATTTTTGCGCGTCTGGCCGAGGCGCCAGCCCTGGTAATCGCAGCATACCGGGTTGGCCTGGCTTCACTGATATTGGCTCCCATTGCTTGGTGGCAGGTTGGTGATGAACTTCGTGGTCTGAAGAAAAAGGAAACTCTTCTGGCCGGATTGGCTGGTCTTTTTCTCGCTTTACACTTCGGTACTTGGATTTCGTCTCTAAACTATACGTCCGTGGCCAATAGCGTGGTGCTGGTAAACACCAATCCGATCTGGGTTGGCGTGTTAACGCCTCTAATAAGCAAGGATCGTCTGAGTTGGATGACCAGAATCGGAATTGTGATCAGCGTCATAGGCGGCGTCATTATTGGTGCCGGAGACTTTGTCATTGGAAGACAGGCATTATGGGGAGATTTTTTGGCCTTACTCGGCGGCATCTGTGCTGCAATGTATCTATTGCTGGGCCGCAATCTGAGGCAGAAGCTCTCGTTACTCGCATATATAGTTCTTTGTTACGGTAGTGCGGCAATCATATTGTGGTCATTGGTTCTTGCCCTGCGTCTCCCGGTTGTGGGTTTCAGCCCGGGGACCTACTCGGCATTTGTCGGCATGGCCGTGATCTCGCAAATCATTGGCCACAGCAGCTACAATTGGGCGCTCAAATGGCTCAGGGCCCGCCTCCTCGCCGTAAGTCTTCTGGGTGAACCCATTGGCGCTACCATACTGGCCTACATCATATTTGGAGAAACCTTAACGTGGACGAAGTTTGTAGGCGGCATTCTCATCCTCGCCGCCATCTACCTCGCGGCACGCGGCGAAAAACGTTAACCGCAGAGAGCGCTGAGATCGCAGAGAAGATTTTGGTTAGAACCACCAAGACACGAAGACACCAAGAGCTGTAAAATTCTCTCGCCCGCTCTCCCTTCGACTGGCTCAGGGATCGCTCGAGTCCCCAGAGGGCTCAGAGAGAAGAATATTAGTGGATGTGCTCGGATCGCTTAAGGCACCCTGCAAAGCAGGGGTCCCGATGGGAGCATCGGGACTAATGGAGAGTACCTGACGACCAGAATAAGCTTACTTATTCTGGCGCTCAGGATCTCTCCATTATACCTTTAAGCGTTCCACTTGCAGTCAAATCAAATCATTTTCGCTGTTTTTTGGTTTTAGAGCTCTCCGAGAACTCTGTGAGCTCTGTGAGAGGTCAAATGCCGGTTATATCTCAGTCTAGCTATGTTCCTCCTCTTTGTTTGAGTAATGGACACATCCAGTCGTTGTTTCCCACCCTATTTCGCAGGGTGAAAGGGGTTACCTATGATAGGGAGCGAATCTGGACACCGGACGACGATTTCTTGGAGCTCGATTGGTCCAGGGTGGGGGCAAAAAGACTGGCAATAATTACTCACGGTTTGGAGGGCAATTCGGAACGTTGGTATATCATGGGAATGG